>NZ_JBJGXI010000010.1:0-115723 GCF_045635475.1 Radiobacillus sp. PE A8.2
TACGAAGAAAAGAGATAAGTAACAACGAGCGAAAGCGCTGCCAATAAAGATCGTATGGCTATTCAAAAGAGGGAGTTAATAGGCTTTATAAAAAACTCCCACAAATACTTGACTCAATCCCAATGTTTAGAAGAAAAACATCCTGTGCCGTTTTGTGATAAAATTATATATAAATTTCAAAATTATGAAACCAAAATCATATTTAAAAGCTTTAGGAGCGGAGTTTATGGTAAATTTACTGAACTACTTAAAAGAACATCAACAACAGATGGAAGATACGCTGCTGCGATTAGTCGAAGCGGAATCCCCATCGAATGATAAAAAGCTAGTAGATCAATGCGGAGTCGTATTGCAAAAACAATTTGAACAGTTAATCAGTGGGCAGGTTGATGTTATTGAAAAGGATGAAGTTGGTAACCAGTACAGATTTACATATGGAACAGGTTCGGAGCAAATTCTAATTCTCGGACACTATGACACGGTTTGGGATCAAGGAGCACTACCGATCCGCAAGCAGGATGGTAAATTGTATGGCCCTGGAGTGTTTGATATGAAGGGTGGCCTTACGGTTACACTATGGGCGATGAAAACATTAAAGGAAGCGGGTATTGTTGGAAATCGCAAAGTAGTCTTTTTAGTCACATCAGATGAAGAAATTGGCAGTCACCATTCCCATGAATTAATTAAACAAGAAGCTAAGAAAAGTGCGATGGTAATCGTTCCAGAGTCCAGCATTTCACCAAAAGGCGCTGTGAAAACGCAGCGCAAAGGGATTGGTCTGTTTCAATTACAGGTGCGCGGCGTTCCTGTGCATGCAGGGATAAATCCGTGGGACGGCGCCAGTGCTATTGATGAACTTGCCCTACAAATCGCTGATTTTAAGAAGCTCGATGATCGCGAGAAAGGTATTTCAATTAATATCGGTACCATATCTGGTGGCACACGCAAGAATGTGGTCGCTGCTTATGCAGAAGCGGATATCGATGTTCGTTTTGAAACAAAAGAGCAAGCGGAAATGCTGGAAGAAGCACTGCTGAATCGCCCGACATTTAATGAAAGAACAACGGTAGAAATGTTAGGCGGCATCAATCGCTATCCTTTGGAACGAAGTGAATCGGTTTTTGATCTTTATCTTCAATTGAAGGAAATTGCTGCGAGTCATGGCTACGAACTCGAGGAAGGCGCTTCTGGAGGTGGCAGTGATGGCAACTTTACCGCAGGAGTTGGCATCCCGACAATTGATGGGCTAGGCCCAGTTGGTGACGGTGCCCATGCCGAACATGAGCATGTTGAGCTGGAGAATTTAGCGTATCGTGCTGCGTTGATTGCGGAATTGATTAAGCGGAATATGGATTGATAATGAACGTGAAGGGTTTTGAACTTCTTTCATGTGTACAAAGCCCCTTCGTATTATGAAAATATTTATACTTCGATAACCCCATTATCAACCCACCTATAGCTAACATTTGTTTTCTAATATCTTAGAGTAACCGTTCTAATATAAGTATTCCTAGATGATTTAGTGAGATTAAGTGACTAATATCTATAATCTGCAAATTCTAATAGTCATTTATAATACAATTGGTTATGTTAAAGAAAATAAACAAGCAATTAGAATCGTGTTAAATGTGAGGTGTAAATATAACTGACTAGCGTTTTCTAGATTGTTGTAATGGAAATATAAACTAGTGAAAAAAATGTTGAATAATACTTCCAAATAAGAGAAAATAGATATTTGGAGGTATAAGAGTCTAATACTATTCAAATAATTCACTTAAACAACCATGGATTGAATTTAACGATTTCTTTTAAATATACAAGCAAAGATAAAATGTAATGAATTTGAAAGGGTGAAAATACATGGAAAAGGACTCTAAAATTTATGTTGCAGGTCACAGAGGATTAGTGGGTTCAGCAATACTAAGAAAACTACAGATTGAAGGGTACACAAATCTAATATATAGAACTAGCTCACAATTAGATTTAACAAATCTGGAAAAAGTAGATGCGTTCTTTGAAACTGAGAATATCGATTATGTATTTCTTGCAGCAGCAAAGGTTGGTGGAATTGTTGCCAATAATGAGTATCCTGCAGATTTTATTAGAGATAACTTAATGATTCAAACAAATGTCATTGATGCTTCTTATCGTACGAACGTAAAAAAATTACTTTTCTTAGGAAGCACCTGTATTTATCCGAAGCTATCACAACAACCTATGAAGGAAGAATACTTATTAACAGGTGAGTTGGAGCCGACTAATGAGCCTTATGCAATTGCTAAAATTGCTGGAATTAAGATGTGTGAGTCGTACAATCGTCAATATGGCACGAAATATATTTCGGCGATGCCTACTAATTTGTATGGGCCAAATGATAATTTTGATTTGCAAACATCACACGTGTTACCTGCATTAATCCGTAAGTTTCATGAAGCCAAGCACAACAGTGCCCCATCTGTAGAAGTATGGGGCACGGGAACACCGCGAAGAGAGTTTTTATATTCAGATGATTTAGCGGATGCTACGCTGTTTTTAATGAAAAACTATGAAGGTAATGAGATTGTAAATATTGGTGTTGGCAAAGATATCTCTATTAAAGAGTTAGCTGAAAAGGTTAAACAAATTGTAGGATTTGAAGGGGAAATAGTTTTTAATACTTCAAAACCTGATGGTACACCAAGAAAATTGGTTGATGTGACTAAATTGAATGATTTAGGTTGGGAAGCTTCTACACCCTTAAGTGAAGGATTAAAGCTTGCATATAATTCGTTTTTAGAAAAACAATGAAAGTAATAACAACTTCATTAGGAAATCAGGAGGAAATCATGAAAAAAGCATTAATTACAGGAGTAACTGGTCAAGATGGATCATATTTAGCTGAGTTTTTATTAGAGAAGGGTTACGAGGTACATGGTATTAATCGAAGAAGTTCTTCTTTTAATACACAACGATTAGAAGAAATTTACGTGGAAGAGTTAAAAGAAACAAATAACTTTCACTTACATTATGGTGATTTAACGGACACATCTAATTTAACTAGATTGATTAGCCAAATACAACCAGATGAGATTTATAACTTAGCTGCGCAGTCACATGTACAAGTTTCTTTTGATATGCCAGAATATACAGCTGACGTTGATGCTGTTGGAACTTTGCGTGTTCTGGAAGCAGTAAGAATTTTAGGTCTATCGAAAAAAACCAGAATTTACCAGGCATCTACTTCAGAATTATATGGCAAAGTTCAGGAAGTTCCACAAAAGGAAACGACACCATTTTATCCTCGCTCTCCATACGGTGTAGCGAAGCAATATGGTTTCTGGATTACGAAAAACTATCGTGAGTCTTACAATATCTATGCAGTTAATGGTATTCTCTTTAACCATGAGTCTGAACGTCGTGGTGAAACATTTGTTACACGTAAGATAACACTTGCTGCTGCAAGAATTGCTCAAGGAGTACAACAAAAGCTTTCTTTAGGTAACTTAGATGCACTTCGAGACTGGGGTTATGCAAAAGATTACGTAGAATGTATGTGGCTCATTCTTCAACATGATACACCGGAGGATTTTGTTATTGCTACAGGTGAAATGCATACTGTCCGTGAATTTGTAGGATTAGCTTTTAAACATGTAGGTATTGACATCGAATGGCAAGGTGAGGGTGTGGGTGAAAAAGGTATTGACAAGAATACAGGTAAAGAAGTTGTAGTTGTTGATCCTGAATTCTTCCGACCTGCAGAAGTAGAACAATTACTTGGTGACCCAACGAAAGCAAAAGAACTGCTGGGCTGGAATCCTACAAAAACCTCATTTGAGAAATTAGTCGAAATTATGGTTAAATCTGACATGTTAAAAGTTAAAAGAGAGATACAAATCAAATCAATAGTTGAATAACTCTACAGAAATAATGTAGTAAAAGAGGGCATTTTATGTCAAATAAAAGTCTTATAAAAGGAACAGCAATATATACGATATCAGAGTTGTTGATAAAAGCAGGAAGTGTTTTAATGCTTCCTCTTTTTACATTTTTATTGACACCTGAAGAATACGGTATTGTAGGGTTATTAACCCCGATTAGTGGTTTTTTACCGCTTTTCTTTAGTTATGGCTTATACTTATCACAAGGTAAAGAATTGGTCGTACTAAATGACAAAGATAAAAATGGCAGCTATATTTTTACAATTAATGTTGTTTTATGGGTTAATATAATTCTAGTCTTTTTATTATTCCTTACTCCGTTTAGTCAGAATATACTTTTAGGAATGCTGGAATCACCTAACCTAGAGTTTTACCCACACATTTTTCTAGCGGTTGTAACAGGTTTTATCGGAGTATTTACTTTGTTAGCGGATAACTATTATCAAACCTATCAAAATTTCACTAAAAAAGCTGTAGGGGCTATTATAAGCTTCTTAATTAACATGATATCGTCTTTAGTTTTAATTTACTTCTTTGATCTAGGTGCAACAGGTAAATTAATTGGTAATTTGCTTGGAAATGTATTCTTAATGTTTTTCTTCTATGTTCATTATATAAGGAAAAGTGTTTTTCATTTTCACTTTAAATATTTTAAAGAAGGCTTAGCTATAGGTATACCTGCTATGTTTAACCTCATTGTTGGGTATATTAATAATTATAGTGACAGAATAATAATAAATAAGTTTTTAACTTTGAGTGAAGTTGGTATTTATTCCATCGCTTATACTGGAAGTTTTGTCTTGAACACAATTATTAATTCCTTTATGAATGCCTGGAGGCCCTTATATTTCCGAATAGAAGAAAACTCGAATTTAGCTGAAAAAAATAGAGAAATAAACCAGGTTTTCATAACTTCTACCTTTATCATTGCCTCGATTTGTTTAGTAGGACAATTATTTCAAAAGGAGTTAATTACTCTTGTATTGCCTGATAGTTATCATGGTATGATTTCTGTACTACCAATATTATTATTTGGTATTTTGTTGAATTATTACTATTTATTTTTTGCAAACTTTCACGTCTACAACAATACGTATAAATCAGTACCGTTTTATATGTTTTTCGGTATGGTGATAAATATTGTTATAAATCTTATGTTTGTGAAAATGTATGGCATAGTTGTAGCAGCATACAGTACAGTAATATCTAATGTGTTTATGTCTTTGGCAATGATTTTAACTGTTCACTTTAAACACCGAGATAAGTATAAAATTAACTTTAAACTACAGCCCGTTTTACTTTTAATATGTTTTAATCCATTGTTACTATATCTTAGTATAAGTGCAGAAATTAGCTTTATAACGTTTTTGGCAAAGGTAGTTTATCTTGGAATGCTTGTTTTCATTGCAATAAAGTTTTTAGGAGTAAATTATTTCAAATCAATGTTCAAAAAATTACGACGTAAGAAGGGTAGAAAATGATAAATCCGAAAGTAACCATCATAACAGTTTCCTATAATAGTGAAAATACAATTAGGGACACAATGCAGTCTGTATTAAACCAGACGTATGAAAATATCGAATATATCATTATTGATGGAAATTCAAAAGATAATACGGTTGCCATTGCTAAAGAATTTGAACAACAATTTAATGGTAGGTTGAAAGTTGTTAGTGAACCAGATCAAGGTATTTATGACGCGATGAATAAGGGGATTAAACTTGCTTCAGGAGAGCTAGTAGGTATAATCAACAGTGATGATTGGTATGAAGTAAACTCAGTTGAAATAATGGTCGATAACTATAGGCGGAACAGTGATTGTATCCTATATGGTATCTTAAAAATGGTGAAAAATGAACAAGTTTACTATTTGAAGTGTTTATCACATGAATTTTTAGGTGAAAACATGATTCAACACCCTACTTGTTTTATTCCAAAAAGATTATATGATACCTATGGGTTATATGATACTAATTACAAGATATCTGCTGATTATGAATTGGTAAACAGATACAAGCAACAGGGAGTGAAATTTTGCAGAGTAGAACGTGTTATCTCTAATTTTAGGTTAGGTGGAGCGTCTACTGGTAATCTTGGACCAATTGAATCCTTGCATATTAAATATAAATACAATCATATTTCAAAGAAAAGCTTATATGTGGGATTATTTAATCTTCAACAGAAGAAAATAATTAGTAAGTTACGCAAGCGATAAATCCAGCAAATTATGGAGGTAAAGATGAAAAAAATCACACTTTTAGACACGTCAATTTGTACAGAAAATATCGGTGATAAGATTATTATGGACTCAGTTAATAAGGAAGTGAAGGAAATCTTTCAAGATTCTTTTTATGTTAGAGTTCCTACACACGATATCATTGGAAAGCCAAGTTATGAACATATGAATACATCAGATGCTGTTATTGCTTGTGGAACAAATTTACTTTCATCAAATATGAACAAATACAATCAATGGAAAATTGGGGTAAAGGATGCGAAATATGTTAACAATGTTACCTTGTTTGGTGTCGGTTGGTGGCAATATCAAGAAAAACCGAATGGATACACCGCCCGCCTGTTAAGAAAAGTACTAAGTGACAAAAACCTCCATTCAGTTCGAGATAACTATACAAAAGAAATGTTAAATTCAATAGGGATAGAAAATGTGATCACTACTGCCTGCCCAACAATGTGGCGTTTAGACCCTGAGCATTGTGCACAAGTACCAAAAACAAAGGGAAAAAGTGTGTTAGTAACACTAACTGACTATAATAAAGTACCTGAAAAAGATGGCGAGATGCTTGAAATTCTAAAGAAGAACTACGATAAAGTATACTTTTGGATTCAAGCCTGGGAAGACTATGAATATGTTAGAAGTATTACAGATGAGTTAAGTATAGAATTTGTTTCGCCAACACTAGATGCTCTAGATAGTATCTTGTCTAAAAATGAAGAAATAGATTATGTTGGTACAAGATTGCATGCAGGCATAAGAGCATTACAGCATAAGCGAAGAACGATCATCATTGGAATAGATAATCGCGCCTTAGAAAAATCAAAGGACTTCAACTTAACAGTCGTAGACAGAAAAGATATTGCGGACCTTGAGGGTAAAATAAATAGTGAGTTCACTACAACAATCAATATTCCACTAGAAAATATTAACAAATGGAAAAAACAATTTAACTAAAGCCAGATTCATCTGCACAATCAATCGGTAAAAAAGTGGGGATTCTCGGATGAAAACAGCAATAATTAATCAAGAAGATATAATGGGAGGCGCTGCAAGAGCAGCCAATCGATTACACAAAGGCTTTCAAACTGTTGGAGTAGATTCCGAAATGCTTGTTCTAAACAAAGCAACAGATGATAAAGCAGTAAAAACATCAGTCAAAATGACCAGCAAGATGATAAATAAACTACGGCCGTTAATTGATAAATACCCAACAAAAAAATACGACGACCGAGAGAACGTTCCTTTTAGTGTAGCGTGGTTACCTAATCGAGATTTGTTAAGCCGGATTAACAAGAGCGATTATGATATTGTTCATCTACACTGGATCAATAATGGTACGTTGCCAATAAGTGCGCTATCTTCTATTGAGAAACCAATGGTATGGACTTTTCATGACATGTGGCCAATTACTGGTGGGTGCCATTATTCGGGGGAATGTATAAACTTTCGTACTCACTGCGGGGATTGTCCTCAATTAAATTCGAATATGCTCAAAGATTTAAGTTATAAAACGTTTGAAAGAAAACAAAAGGGCTATCAGAATCTTAACTTAACGGTTGTAACACCGAGTAATTGGCTGGCTGATTGCGTTAGAGAAAGTAGCTTAATGAAGGAATTTAGAATAGAAGTAATCCCAAATGGTATCGATTTGGACCGTTATAAACCAATTGATAAAGCTGCCGCAAGAGATGTTTTAGGCCTGCCATTAAATAAGAAACTTATTCTATTTGGTGCAGTTAATGCAACAAGTGATCAAAGGAAAGGTTTTCATCATCTAAAGCCAGCCTTAGATCAATTAGATAAATTAGTTAATCAAGAAGACATAGAAATTGTTGTCTTTGGTTCGGCTAAATCAGATCATTCGCCAGAATTTGGGTTTGAGGATAATTATTTAGGAAGAATAAATGATGATATTAGTCTTAATTTAATTTATAGTGCAGCCGATGTGTTTCTTGCACCGTCTATGGAGGATAACCTACCCAACACGGTTTTAGAGGCAATTGCATGTGGAACCCCTTCTGTTGCTTTTGACATAGGTGGTATGAGTGATTTAATAGAACATGAAGTCAATGGTTATTTAGCAAAACCTTTTGATAGCAGTGATTTGGCAAGAGGAATTGCGTGGACACTTGAAAGTGAAAAGCGAATAGAACAGCTTTCTAAAGCTTCAAGAAAAAAGGCAGAGGAAAACTTTGAACTTAAAAGTGTAGCTAAAAAGCATGTGGAATTATATGAGGATATTATTTCGAAGAACAAAGAGTATTAATTAGATTTAATTCGTAACAAACTACGCTTTCTTAGGTATAGTAGTTTGTTACGGAATAAAGAATTTAGATTGAGATAAATTGAATATTCCTAGAAAGATAGATGATGAAAAACAACTTTAGACTAGGCAGATTAGTGTCTGTTCAGGGAGGATATACTATTAATATTTCAGATATAAAACAAATATATAATGGAAATGTATATTATCATATTTTTCTTATCATGTTTGCATTTACTGCGATTATTGATAGTGTAAATGGCTACCTAAATACTACAACGAACTTACCAATAACTTCTGGTCAGATTTACCGACTCATCATCATGATCACTATGGCAATAATTATATTAAAATTTCAACGAAGAGCAAATACCTCATTTAGTATATTTTTGATATCCTATTTAGCATTATTCTCTTTCACGTTGTTGTTCTTCCACCATTCATTTACTGCATTAAAGTTTGATCTTATTGAAACCTCGAGGATAATCTTAATGATATTAACTATTGAGGCTTTCCGAAGAATAAATACACATAATTAATTGATATAGAGGTCATCGATATTATTTTTAAAATTAGCCTAGTTTTGTTTCCACTTTGTCTTATTATTCCGAAAATACTAGGAATAGGATATTCGATGTACTCATCAGGTGTTGGCTTTGTTGGATTTTTCACAGCTGCTAATGACGTTAATATTGTGATACTTATTATGCTTGTATTTTCGTTAGATTTTATGATCAATCATTTAAAACAACGGAACAAAAGTGCTTTCTTTTATATGGTTACAACTATACTAATTATTGTTGGTTTGATATTGATTGGTTCAAAGGCTAGTGCAATAATCGGTAGTTTTATCATATTGACTTATTTCGTTAAGACGATTTTAAAAGCGAATAAAGTAGACAAAATCAGAATAATGCTTGGGTCTCTTGGATTATTAATTATTGGTGCTTTTCTTTTTACTATTCTGTTCTTAGAAGAAGCGACTAGAGCATTTGAAAGACACAGCTATCTTTTTCAAAGAGATTTTTTAGAAGATGGGAGTTTTTGGTCGTTTATATTAACAAATAGAGATGGTTTTTTAGTAGCATCTACAAATGCCTTTTTAGAATCAGAAAATATAGGTGTCAGATTATTATTTGGTGTTGGAAAACATCAGCATAGTCTTGATTCAGGTCTCGCATTTGGAGGAACAGCACCAATTATTATAGAGATGGATTTATTTGATATATTTTTTTTCAGTTATGGAGTAATCGGATCATTATTAATATATACTTACTTTTTAGTTAATTTTTACAGAGTTATAAAGATAAAAGATATTTTTAAAGATAACTTTAGATTTTTATTCAGTTTCTTTATTTTCACTTGTTATAGCTTTTGGGCAGGTCATGTGATGGTTTCAGCTACTGCTGGTTCATATTATGCTCTAATTACATGTGGGTTAGTTGCATTACATCAACAATACAAAGTAACTAAATATAAAGAAAAAAATAGTGTGAGGAGGGTGATTGTTTGAAAATCCTGTTGATTTCAAACATGTATCCAGATAAAACTAACCCTGCTTTCGGCATCTTTGTAAAACGTTCCGTGGATATTTTAGTTGAAAATGGAAATGAAGTGAAATTGGTAGTTATGTATAAAAAAAGGGGTAAGATAAAAAAAGTGCTAAGCTACATTATGCACTATTTTTCTGTAATAAAGGAAGTAATAAGGGCAGATTATGATATTGTATATGTTCATTTTGCATCTTTGAATGCAATTCCAGTGTTAATTGCACAAACTTTTAAACAGAAAATAAAGATTATAACGAATGTGCATGGTGGTGATGTTGTACCTGAAAAAGGTATTGCACACTTATTTCAGCCTTTTGTAAAACGTCTTTTGCATGTTTCCGATAAAGTTATTGTACCTTCCGATTATTTCAAAGAGTTGGTACAATCTAAATATGCGTTAAAAAATGACATTCATATTAGTCCATCCGGCGGTATTGATCCTACTGTGTTTTTTGTGGAATCGCCAGATTATAGTACATTTGATCTTAGTGAGCAGTATAAGTATGTGGGTTATGTTGGAAGGATTGATTATGGTAAAGGTTGGGATATCTTTTTAGAAGCAATCTCACTCGTTAAGCAAGAGGTTCAGAGAGAAGATATAAAGTATATTATCGTAGGGAACGGCAGTCAATATCAACAATTGCAGAGCGATATTGAAAGTAAAAACTTACTAAATGATATAATATTAATTGATTTACTGTCACAAGATAAACTTCAAAAATTGTATAATGTAATTGATGTACTTATTTTTCCGACAACAAGACAAGGTGAAAGTCTAGGTTTGGTTGGATTAGAAGCAATGGCTTGTGGCACACCGACAATCGGCAGTAGAATTGGTGGCTTAAAAAGTTATATTGAGGATGGGGTAAACGGTTTTTTATTTGAGCCAGGTAATGCGGTAGAATTAAAACAAAAATTAGTATATTATTATAATTTGTCTGAAAATGAAATATCAGAAATAGAAGAAAATGCATTAAGAACAATAGATAAGTTCTCAAGGAATTATGTCAAAAATCAGTTTAAAGATATTTTTAACATTAGTTGAGAAAATCTATAAAGGATGGGTTAGATAGGAGGAGTTATAAAGTATGCAACTCATATTGTTATCAGGTGGTTCAGGAAAAAGGTTATGGCCATTATCTAATGATACAAGATCAAAGCAGTTTTTGAAGATGCTTGAAGGAACGAATGGTGAAAAAGAATCGATGGTTCAACGTGTGTGGGGTCAACTAAATACAGCTGGATTATCCGAATCATCCACAATTGCAACGTCAAAGATACAAAAGGAAATGATCTATAATCAACTAGGTACAGATATACCTCTTGTTATAGAGCCTGAACGGAGAGATACATTTCCTGCTATAGCATTGGCAGCATCTTTTCTTTTATCAAATACAGCTGTTTCAGAAGATGAGGTAGTTGTAGTCTTGCCAGTAGACCCATATGTAGAGGATAAATTTTTTGATCGTGTAAAAGAATTAGAAAAACTAATTCAAATATCTGATGCAGATCTTGCGTTGATAGGTGTAACTCCAACATACCCGTCATCCAAATATGGTTATATTGTCCCAAATGAAAACATAGATGACTATTTAGTTGTAGATCATTTCGTGGAAAAGCCCTCGGAAGAAAATGCGGAGTCATTAATAAAAGAAAACGCGCTATGGAACTGCGGTGTATTTGCATTTAAATTAGGATACGTAATAAAGATGTTAAAAGAAAAAGGGTTACCTGTTAACTATGATTCCTTGCAAGAAAACTATAAGGAACTACCTGAAATAAGCTTTGATTACGAAGTTGTAGAGAAGGCGGAGAAAATAGTAGCATTGCCGTATGGTGGATATTGGAAAGATTTAGGTACATGGAATACGCTAACAGAAGAAATGGCTTCAGAACAAATTGGAAAAGGCGTTATAAGCGAGGATTCAAGTAACACACATTTAATTAATGAACTTGATATCCCAGTAACGATAGTAGGTGTAAAAGACTTGGTTGTTGCTGCTAGCCCGGATGGAATTCTAGTTAGTGATAAAGCATCAAGTCCTAAGATAAAGGAGCTAATTAAAGGCTTTAATCAGAGACCAATGTATGAAGAAAGAATGTGGGGTTGGTCGAGAGTTCTTGACTATGCAAAATATGATAATGGAGAAGAAATGGTTACAAAGCGTATTTGTATCCAAGAAGGTAAGAATTCCAGTTATCATTATCATAATTTAAGAGATGAAGTGTGGACAATCGTAAAAGGTGAAGGTGAATTAGCATTAGATAACCATATCACACGTGTTAAAGCGGGTGACGTTATACATCTTCCGGCTGGAAAGAAACATGGTGTTAAAGCAATTGAAGATTTAGAGTTCATTGAAGTCCAAACTGGTTCAGGTATTAGCGATGAGGATTTCACAAGACTATTTTATAATTGGAATGAAGTAATTGAACAATTCAAGAAATCAAAATCAAGTATTATTTCATAAATGTATGTTGACCCTCTAAGCAATACTTAGTGTGAAGGAGTATAAACACATGGAAAAGAAGCAAGAACCTGTACAAATCAATAGTTACCGAGAAAAGGACCTTCCTCTTGTAAGTATAGTTACCGTTTGCTTTAATAGTGCAAATACAATCGAAGATACAATAAAAAGTATTAAAGAACAGACATATCCCAATATTGAATACATTATTGTTGATGGAGGATCAACCGACAATACCCTCGATATTATTAAAAAGAATGAAAAGTACGTAGCAAAGTGGGTAAGTGAATCGGATAAAGGGATCTATGATGCAATGAATAAAGGTATAGCGATGTGTTCAGGTGAGATTATTGGCATTATCAATTCTGACGACTGGTTTGAATATGAAGCAGTTGCATTAAGTGTTGAAGCAATTAAAAATCAAAAAATTAGCTTTTCATATGGCATAGTAAATTGGCTTGATTTTGAAAATGAAAGAGTCGATAAGTTTATACCAGAGGACGAAGACCAGTTACTTCCTACAGCCATGCATAAATGTCCAATACATCATCCCTCCTTATTTATTAAGAAAGAAGTATATGATGAAATTGGCAATTATGATACCAAATATAAAATTGTTGCAGACTATGATCTTATCTTACGCATGCTTTATTCAGGTTATAAAGGCGTAAAAATAAATAAGCCTATAGCCAATTTTAGACTTGGTGGAGAAAGTGCAAATAAAAAGAAACTATTCCAAGAAAAAAGAGATTTATCAATTGTTTACGGGGTAAATAAGCGTAAAGCAAATTTAAAATACAACGTGCTGCTATTCAGAGCTAACTTAATTAAATTAATTCCTAAGAAGATACAGAAAACATTAAAGAACGTGTTGGCTCGATAAATTGGAATGAATTTATTCGAACCGGAGTTACAATAAATAATGCTTATTGTGCTTATCGAATAATAACGATCAGATTACCCAAAAGAGGAATTCGTCTATTAATGACGAATTTTTTTGTGTTGAAGAAGAGGCTAAGTCAAAAAGTACAAATAAATATGTTATAATCCTATGACGAAATAAGTAATTATAGAACTTTAATTACTATAAGATAGGTTCTTATTGAAAAAATAAGAAACATGAAAACGGTAACTGTACAGTGAGCAAGCAATACAAGTAGTAAAGGAATACATTGAAATACAGTGATAAAAACAGTAATTAATTATATTATAGAATCTGGAAATCCCTAATCAGATTGAATTTGTCTTATATATCCACACTAATGATGAGAAATCGTTAAGGTTATAGCTGAAAAGTTCCCGAATATTGAACAATATACTAAAATTTATTTATAGTTTTTGATACATTCGAGTTTATTATCTAGAATGAGTTTTTCATCCCCCTTTACGTAGGTAATTATTAATAGTCTACTTAAATGGGGTTAGCAATTTCGTATCTGAAGTTATTGGCACAAACGCGGATGGAATTGTGATTATTGCGCGGATGGTTAGAATCGGATTGTCCGTATTATCGTACTTAAGCAGGTGTGCCTATTTGGCTTATTTATGACAGTCCTGCGATTGTTCTTCAACACGGATAAAAGTGAAGTCAATGGTGGCGGACAATAGTATTTTCACTAATTATGGCATAACAGGGGGCGTGCGTGGATCACCATTGCCACAGTTACTTGCTCAAACACCCGCATTCAGTGGCTTAAGACTCCGCACTACTGGCTCAATCTGTCCGCAATACTTAACAATTGCCCCACACCGCAACGTTATTGCACCAAACGCCGATATCCAGCGAAGTGCTCCTGCCAGTAATCAACATCCAAACTGGAGATTTCGACGCCACGGGAGCCTGCATGTATAAACTGATTGTCATTAATTACAATACCAAGGTGTGAGATGCCACTTCGGTACGTGCCTGCGAAGAAAATCAGGTCGCCTGCTTGTGGATCCTCAACCAATTCTGTTGCTTCATAATAACCGTCGCTTGCAAGTCGGTCGATCTTGTATCCGATTTGATTTAATACATAATAAATGAATCCACTGCAGTCAAAGCCGCCTGGTGCAGAGCCGCCGAATACAAACGGTGTTCCTTCGTGTTGCTTCGCTTCTTGGATTAACGCGTCAACATTTAAGGATGATGATGCGGTATCAGCAGGGCTGTTATTTTGTATAGCAACTGTCATATTTTTATTCGCGGTATTCTCCGTAAGAGATTCAACTTCTGCTACAGCAATTTCTTCTGTATTACTTCCTTCATTTTCATTACTTTCTGCTTCCTCATTGCTATCGACTGTCTCTTCACTTTCGATCGTCACGTCGACTTCGGTAGCTGCCTCTCTATCACGTATCCAATCTAAAAACTGGTAATCGTAATCCTGAATGTCCTCACTTGACACTGCTTCCTCGGGTACAACTATCTCTGGCAAGTTAACATCTGTAATAAAAGCTAACTCATGTGTAGGTGAGAATTGATTTTTCTTTTGGACAATCTCCAATGTATCCTGATTATCTTCCGCGTCCAACAAATATTGTTCCGGAACATAAATTTGTAGCTTTGCTTGATTTATAGAATCATTGTCTATTAAAATGGCGTGTTGTGTTTCAGGCTCACTTATATCATTTGAAGCCTGCGCGAGCAATATGATGAAGATAATAGTAGCGATAGCCAACAACGATGCGGTTCGCATAACAAGCCCTCCTTCCGTAAAAATGCTATCTACTAGTATCTCTATTTATCGAGAAAAATATAATCAGATTTTGACAATATCGTAGAATTCTTGCGAGATTATGGGGGGAGGTGGTTTCTTGTCAAATAAAATTAATTAAAAATTGGGCATGTCATCACACTAAAATACCACTCTCAAGGATGAAAGTGGTGATTTTAGTGTATAGGTAAGGGTGAAATCCGGTATTAATAGGGGGTTTCACATTAGTGGACTAGCAGTTGAGGAGTAGCTACGACATAGTTTTTGATAAATGTATCTAAAACTTCAGAGTATTCGATGGAGAGGTCACTATAAAAATTAGTATCGTATATAATTTTATTCAAGTCTTGTCATGCCCCCAGTCTTCATTAACTCGTTCACCAATCTTATAAAGTTCTGAGAGAGCATCTTTATTTATTTTTTTGCCCCTGGTTCTAATTCTTTCAATAATGTCAATATTCTCTTGTATAATATCTTCAGACTGTAAATCGTATTCGATAGTATTACCGTTTTCTCCTTCATCATTTTCAATAAGGGTAACGGAGATAGTACCTGTAAAAACCTTCGCTTTACGTCCATGTATGGATATTTCTGTAACCTGTTCAACTAATTCATTAACGCTTCTAAACTTAATGTTATGTTCTTTTTTAAGCGTCACAGTTTCACCCCCCCTTAAAATTGATTTTTTAAAACCTAAATTTTTCTGAAAAATAGAATTACATGTATTAATTATATTAGTAATTCATGTATAAATCAATATATGGACAATTTAGAAGGAGTTATGTAACGAATCTGACCCCGAACGCATAGGGGCCAGATCATTAAAGAAGGGATGATGCTAATGTTGCGGCTCGAATGTTTGACAATCGGTTTCTTCTTGGTTCGATGCTTTTTTACCATGGTGACTTACCACGTAAATAGCATCTGCTGAACACTTGTTGCCTTCTGCCCAGTATTTGCAATTTTTCACTTCGCACAATACGTCTTGAGCCATCCTAGCACACCTCCTATGTTGTTAGTTATTCCGTAAAGGGAAAGAAAAATGTATGGTAGTTTGAGGATATATGAAGTGAATGAAAAAAGAATGAGGTGAAACAATAAAGCATGGCATTATAAATGGAAGCGCGCCAACGCTTTAAGCGGGGATTATGCACAAAGCTACCTTGACTGTTTACCGCTAGTTAGTTATTAGCTTATCGCTTTAAAAATTAAATCTATGCTTAACAAGCATCACCTTATAGATACTGGTCCGGGTGAACAGTACTCAAAATTGTGCCTATGACGATTGTATTTCTATACAGTTCGATTGCCTGCTTATGGTTTATGCAATTTTAACAAAGCATGGTTGTAAGATGGAGTTAATTCTATGCTGGTATTTTATAAGGAATTTCCCAGGGGTAGTTGATCGCACGTTTTCTAATCACAAAAGTAATTTTCTTATCTTTGCGGAAAAGTCTTCTTTTAATAAAGGTTACGCGGTTTTTCTCACTAGGGATAACTAGCAATTGTTTGATTTCAATGAAAATCAAGCGGTGCTTTTTGGCAAAGTTCATCGCAACTTGTTCAAAGGAGTCTCCTTTAACGGTCTTCACATAATTCGATATATACGTACACTTTCCATCGCTTTCTAAAAATAATTCATAGTGATCCATCATGTCACCTCTCCATAAAAAGTTAGATTCTAGCATCCTATCGGCCGAAATCCTTTGTTTAAATATATGATCTATTTATCGATCTATACCAACTTTTTAAAATTTATTGGACAAGTTCGTTTGATGAGCTGGTCTAGTAGAGGTGTGCAACGCGGCAAACTTAAGAAAAGCAAAACAGCACATCAACCTTAGGCAAGGTTTTTGCGCTCGTTTCCATGTAAATGTAATTAACTTATATACTAATACTAATCACACGCTTTTTCACAAGATAAATATGTTCTCTATCTTTTTTAAAGAATTTTCTCTCGAGAAAGTAAGCTCGATAATTTTCTTCGTCACTAATAACACTTTCAATTTTAATAAATTTCAGTCCTTGTTTATTGGCAAACTTTGTTGCTGCTTCTTTGGCTGAATAGTCCTTTACCATCTCAACATAGTTCTGGTTATAAGTCTTTCCACCTTCGAATTCCAGGTAAAATTCAAAATCATGCATGTAAAGATCTCCCCTTGTTTAAATGCCTATGTACGGTTAATGTCACTTAATTTGTATATATTATCTCTTACTTGTGATGGACATTCAACAATATTTGACAAAAATATTAATAATATTTTGTGAATTATCTAAAATATAGTCTTACTTCCAATTATTAAATGTAATTTATTCAGGTTTAACAAGGCTAATGGTTAATTTGAGAAAATATTACTAAGGTGTGTTATTGGAATTTCTTAATTAGATAAATAAGTTCACGTTCTTTTCTAAGGAATCTTCTCTCCAAATAATAAGCACGATAGTTATCTTTTTCGGATCCGATAACGCTTTCAATTTTTACTAATCTCAATTTGTTTTTCTTCGCATAATTAATCGCTGCTTTTCTAGGTGTATTGCCTTTATAGGTTTGCATATAGACTTGGTTAAATGTATCTTCACCATTGAATTCTAGAAGAAAATCAAAGTAAAACAATTTTCAACCCCACCTTTCATTTAATATTATTCAACAAGTGAGTAAATTTCCCTGCTTATATTAGGTGAATTTTTGATCCTGGAAGTTTTTAAGTTTGTCAGGAAAAGCGCCTTGATATTAATAATAACTATTCAGAAAGAAGTTTAAACATGTGTACAATCTCTACTCGTGGTCTGTTATTTGAACTAGATTCACAGTAAACAAGCGTTCTCATAACCTGCGAAAAACTTTGTATCAATCACCTCCTAACGGGAACATTAAGGTCAAAGCGAGGAGGTATTTTTTATGGATTACAAAGAATATTGGAAAACGATTTATGAAAAAAATGAAGAGTTGAATGCACTAATTTCTGCTTATTGGAATGATTACTCGAATCTAGGTACGTGGCAATTTTGGGTGGTTGTTAGTTTGATGGTTTTGCCTCTTATCTTATTATATTTTACCGTTGATCGGAGACGGATTTTTGAGCTTTTTTTCTTTGGGTATACTGTACACCTACTTTGGACATATATGGATATTGTCCTTGAACGATATGGCTACTTTGTTCACACGTATTTTCTCACGCCTCTATTTCCGTTTGCACTAAATATGACTGCATCGGCACTCCCGGTGGGCTTTTTGCTCGTTTATCAATACGCAACCAATCATAATAAGAATTATTATTTACTAATATTAATCGCTAGCGCATTATTTGCATTTGGATTTGCATCAATCGAAACTGCAATCGGTATGATGGAATTTAGAAAGGGCATGAATTATTTTTATCTGTTCCTAATTGACATAATAATTGCATTTTAAGCCTTTTGGTTTACAAAAATATTATTACATTGGACAGGGAAAGTAAAAAAAACTTGTATAATTGATTTGCCTAAAAACTGTTCGTTCATTAAATTTGTTATAATCAATAAATAACTAAAAATTCAAAAGTTTCGATGCTGACATTATATCCTTTTGACAGTTTTTTACGGTTTAGAAAGGAGACTAATTGCTTATGAGTGAATTCAGAATCGTTGAGCTGTTATTTAAGACGAATGATTTCTGTTTCTATAAGGCAATTCATGAGCCTACGCAAGTGGACGTGCTGTTGCGCGATACTGCTGGGCCCTACACCACCGACGACCTACATAATGAATTTCAATTCCACCTTGACCACACGATTCCACACACTGTTCCATTATTAATGGTCAGCCCTGATGGGTTGATCATGAAAGCTGAGTACGGAAAGCAGCTTCGAGATTTAGACAACATCACTATCGCAGATTTTCTTCAAATTGCTATGCAGTTGACTGATATACTAATGTATTTTCACTCAAAGGGGATCACCAGTAAGCGTGTTTCCGTAAACCAAATTATTAAAGTAACCCAAGCGCGATTTCAAATTGTGCCATTTCCTGCTGCTTATATTGAAGCACTGCCTGTATATCAATCGCCAGAATCGTTCGTTAACGGGAAAAAGGTTGACGAACGTTCTGATTTGTATAGCTTGGGTGTGTTGTTGTATGAAATATTAGCGAGACAAGCGCCGTTTGCTGCTAAAAATCGATCGGCCTGGGCTCATCAGCACCTAGCTGTTATGCCAAAATCATTGAAAGATGCTGGGATGGGGATTCCGCAGGTGCTTGATCAGATGATTTTGACTTTGCTAGAGAAGGACCCAGATCGCAGGTATCAAAGTGCTGCAGGATTAAAAAAGGATCTAAAAAAATGCTTCGAGATAATACAAGCTGGATTCCCAATTCCTTATTTTAAACTTTTAACTCATCCGCACGAGCCTAAGTTCTCCCTGCCAACTTATCTATATGGAAGAGAAAAAGAAGCTCGCCTTTTATATGAAACGTATCAGCGAACAGCATTCGGCTCAACAGAGCTTGTTTATTTATACGGTTCAGATGGAATTGGGAAATCATCCCTAATTACGCAACAATTTAAAAAACTGATTGGCAATAAGGGCTATTTTATCTCTGGACGATTTGATCAGATGGAAAAAAACATTCCCTACGAGTCTTTTATACAAATGTTTAGCGAACTTGTACAACAAATTTTGAGTCAAACGGATGAGTCAGTTGCGGGCTGGAAGCAAGAAATTCTAACAGCTGTCGGGGAAAATGGGCGTATTCTGACAAGTGTGATTCCGGAGCTTTCATTAATTATTGGCGAGCAACCGGAAGTGGAAGAGCTATCCACGCTTGAAATGGATCGGCGATTTGAGTTTGTATTTCGTAGTTTTGTAGATTTATTTGCAACGGTGGAGCATCCTTTAGTGATGTTTTTGGACGATATTCACCGTGCGGATAAGGCATCGATTAGATTGATGAACACCTTTTTGACGGATCCAAATAGTAGTGGATTACTAGTGATTGCTACTTACCGGGAATCCAAGCTTGATAAAATAAAGAACGATCTGCTTGCGCCGGAGCAATTAGAAGCGTATGGCGTCAATGTCACCTCGATTGGGTTGAAGAACTTATCGGTACAGCAAATTAATCGGATGGTTGCTGATGCATTAGGCTGTGAGAAAGAACTATGTGAGGAATTGGCTGAATTATTGTACCGAAAAACAATCGGAAACCCGTTTTATCTACATCAGCTGTTAACAATTATTCATAAAAGCGGCTGGCTCTATTTTGATCACAAACAACAGCAATGGGGGTGGGATTACGAGTCGATTCGTAATATTGAACACCGCGAGCAGATTGTTGAGATGATGATTGAAAAAATCGAACTGCTACCAGAGCAAACGAAGCAAGTACTCGTTCAAGCCTCATGTCTTGGTCATAGCTTCTCAAACGCAGCACTTCGTCATTATTTAAATTTATCTCCAGCAGAGCTAGATCCGCAATTAGACGTATTAGTGGAAGCAGGATTGTTAATTCAAACCGACAAAGACGAGAGTGTTAATTATCAGTTTTTCCATGACCGGATTCAGGCGATGGCTTATTCCCTCATGGATGCATCGAAGAAGAAACAGATCCATGTGATGATCGGACGGGATCTGGTATCATCAGGTACTTTTAGCTACGAGAAGGTGAACCATTTAAATAAAGGAAAAGATTTGATCACGGATCGATCGGAGCTCGTCGATTTAATGAAGGCGAATCAAACTGCTGGAAAAATGTCGAAAAATTCATCTGCTTATGATACAGCTAGACACTATTTTCGGGAAGCTAGCTCTATTCTAGTGGAAGCGGATTGGCAACAGGATTATTCCTTCTGTTTTGATTTATCTATCGAGCTTGCAGAGAGTGAATATTTATGTGGCTATTACGAGGAAGCCGACCGGTTACACGAGTTACTAATGAAGCGTGCTAAGAATTGGGGCCAGAAAGCAAGGGTTTATGGTAAGCAGCTTAATCAGCTCGTAAACCAAGGGAAATATAATACAGCGATCGAAATGGGATTAGCTCATCTGGCCGAGGTGGGGGTGCGAGTGCCAAACCGACCGAGTGTACTTACAGTAGGTAAAGAAGTTTACTGGACAAAAATGCGCTTGCCAAAAGATTTTGATCAACTAAAACAGCTACCTATGGTGGAGGACGCGCACATAAAAACAATGATGGATGTAATGTTCCATTTGCTCGTACCATCTTTTTTTGCTAACAAAGAGGTATTTGCGATTCTTAATTGTAAATTACTTCGACTCACATTGAAATACGGACAATCCACTGCTTCACCGGCCGTGTATGCTGCCTATGCTACCATGTTATGTACGGAATTAGGTGCGTATCAGCAAAGCTACCAATTAGGAAAAGCTGCGGTCGAGCTGGCGGATGAAAGGGGCTTAGCGTCCGTCCGTTGCAAAACGTATGTGATGTTCGGTGGAGTTATGTGTCAATGGAACAATCACCGCAGGGATGGCCTTCCATATTTAAAGGAAGCTATTAAACTAGGGCTCAGATCAGGTGATTATGTGTATACGAACATGGCGATTGGCACGTATATTAACGCGATTTATCCTTTGGAAAGCTTGGCTACAATTATAAATGAAAACCGTAACCAGCTTGATGTTCTTGATCAAACAAAGGATGATTTTGTCGCGAAAAATGTCAGACTGTTTGTCCAGGTTTCTCGTTGTTTACAAGGACAAACGAATAATAAAATCCAATTTAGTGACGATGAATTTGATGAAACGGCGTTTTTAGAAAGTGTTATTGAGGATGATAGCCAACACGTCACTTTCTTTCAATACTATACGTATAAAACACAACTGCATGTTTTGTACAACAACTATGCGGAAGCAATCGAAATGGCGGCGAAAGCAAAAGGTCATTTAAAATATACCAACCATTTACCGCACTTGAGTGAGTACTATTTTTATGAAGCATTGGCGATCCTCCGTGGCTGGGACGACTGGGATGCAACTAAGCTACCAGATTTAAAGAAACGGCTGCAAAAGGCAATTAAAAAATTGAAAGTTTGGAATAAAAATAGTAAGGAAAATTTTCAACATATGTTGTGGCTGATAGAAGCAGAATATGCACAGGTGAAAAACGAGCATCAACTAGCCCAACAGCTTTATCATAAAGCAATCAACGAAGCAACAGAGATGGGATACCACCGTAATGCAGCAATTGGAATGGAAATGACCGGTATCTATTATCATAAATTAGGCTACGAAAAGGTTGCTAGTGTTTACATGGTAGATGCATGGGAAGCCTTTAAGCAATGGGGTGCGATACCGAAAACAAAAGAACTACAGTATCGTTATCCAGCATACTTCAAGGATCAGGTAATTGCTGAACCAGTAGAGGTTTCTGAGCAGGCTACTGTGTCAGCAGAAAATTATGCACCAGTCGATTTATCTGCGATTATCCATTCATCACAGAAATTGTGGGAGGACATGGATGCATCGACAATTGTAAACGAATTGTTGAATTCGATTGCTAAACACGCGAGCGCGCAAAAGTGCCTGCTCCTAATCAAGGACGAACAACAGCTCTATATTGGCGCCCAGCTAGATGAAGTAAGTGGCTATGAGTATAAGCGGATTGCCATGCTTGATGAATTGCTGCTACCACATGCGATGGTGCGCTATGTATCTCGTTCTGGAAAACAAATTACGGTTGATCAGGACAATGAATATGAAGAATACCGATTCGATCCTTATATCTTCGAGTACAAACCAAAATCGGTAAGGTGTATCCCGATACAATTGCAAGGCAATTTAAGTGGCATTTTATACATTGAAAATCGCTGGATTGCTAATGTATTTGCTAATGTGGACCAAGAAGTGCTAAAGTATTTGGCTTCACAGGCACTGTTTTTCATGAAAGTAACGGAAGCATTTAATGAACCGACGTCAGATGAGGGTGCTGCATTGGCGACGGAGCATGAAGATGATGTGGCTGAAGCAGACAACGTTGAGGAGCTAAGCGCGGCACTCACGGAGCGCGAAGTTGAAATTCTTAACTTAATGGCAGCTGGTTTAACTAACAACGAAATCGCGCAAAAACTTGGATTAAAACTGGGCACGATCAAGGTGCATAACCACAACATCTACTCGAAGCTAGAAGTAAATCGCCGGACGAAAGCGGTCGTGAAAGCGAAAGAAATGAATCTGATAGATCAGTAGAGAGCAAGACCCGGTTGTGGGTCTTGTTTTTTGGTAGTCTACCAGGAAATTATAAAAATAAACAGTTGTGGATATCTTGCTTAGTTATTTAGCCACGTCCAGCTCCGAGCGCCAGCGACTAGCGAGACTTCCCTCACCTCATGACACGATATGTCAACATCGATTCAGGTTTTAAGGAAGGTCGACTAAAAGCGGACTTGTCGTCCAACGTCGACATACCCCTTATGCAGGTGCATGTTTCCTTACTCCATCGAAAATATAGAACAATTTTCTTCGTGCGAGGTAAAGCTTCGAAGCCTACTCTGGTCCTGCGGTTCAGTCCAAATGTTTTCGGTGGGGCGAGTAATCGCACTAAGGAAAGCTACAATGAATATACACCGCAGAAACAAGTGGTTTTATTGTTTCGAGTCCCAGTCCGTACGTCGCTAACCGGCGCTCTGCGCTTTTGTTCTGTGGCGTGGTGGCCGAGGTGCTGAAGATTGTCGCAAAGGAAGGGAAGCGACACGAAAATGCAGCAGCGAGAGAATTACGTGTCGCAAAGGAAGGGAAGCGACGCGAAAATGTAGCAGCGAGAGAATTACGTGTCGCAAAGGAGGGGAAGCGACGCGAAAATGTTGTAGTGAGAGAATTACGTGTCGCAAAGGAGGAGAAGCGACGCGAAAATGTTGTAGTGAGAGAATTACGTGTCGCAAAGGAGGGGAAGCGACGCGAAAATGTTGTAGTGAGAGAATTACGTGTCGCAAAGGAGGAGAAGCGATACGAAAATGTTGTAGTGAGAGAATTACGTGTCGCAAAGGAGGGGAAGCGACACGAAAATGTTGTAGTGAGAGAATTATGTGTCGCAAAGGAGGAGAAGCGACGCGAAAATGTAGCAGTGAGAGAATTGTGTAGTGAAAGAAGAGGGCAGCTAGTAAGGGGCGTAACATTAGCGTGCACAGGAGGACATAGAGAGAACCTGGTTTTTAATGGACACAGCAGCACTTATTGTAATTGAATTCCGTGTTTTAAAAATGAGCGGCCACCAGGTGCTTAGTTGTATGAAATCAAATAAAATGGGTCTTAATTAACAAAATACGGTCTGTTGTGTCCGCTAGATTCAGGAAAGGTCATATTTGTCACAGATAGCGGCTTTGGTGTCCGCGTAAATTTCGACGTTAGCTCTTGTGCCGCGGCAATCCAACTCAGCTCACTTCTTCACCAAAAGCTCCTAGAAATGGACTCGTTGCACTTCGTAAACTGGCGAAAAGATGTGATATGCGACAGATGTAGTAACAGAACTGTCGCAAGTGCCCTAATTCAACAGCAAAGAGCGTTCATAAGGGTGGGTGAGCAACACGAAATTGCATAAAAGAGAACTAGATATCCGATATCGTTAACTATTCGTCCCCATCTTTCCACTCAAAAACCACCAATTCACTAATAATCACGAAAGCAAACAACAAAGGCAGTTTCGACAAATTAATCCCAAACCCGATAATTTCCTGGGAAATACTACATTATCTTGAAATTTAAATACAGTTTTAATCCAAAAATATAGGGAAATTCCACTAAGTTGTATAAAATGTGACAAAAATATTAAATAGTTATACTATATTCTGAAAAATCTGGTATAACTAAAGTAGTAGATGTGGCTAAATGGTAGTGATCTGATGAGTCGTATCGTTTCTCTATGAAACTAATGTCGCTTAAAACGGACATATAAATGAATGTCTTATCAATTCAATAAAAGACAAGCAAAGGTCTTTAAAGAAGATGAGTTCAATCGATTGTAAACGATATCAGTGTACACTTTCCGTTTAATAAATCTATCTACTACATATATAGAAAGAGCGGAGGGAAAGATTTGGAGAAACATAGAAATAGGTTATTTGCAATAATCTGTATTACTTTGCTTGTCTTTACTAGTTTTACTTTTCCAACTAACAAGGTGGAAGCTAAAGGTGCCAAAGAGATAGATTCTGCAGCAGAATTAGCAAGTATTGGTGCAAGCTGGCAATCACTTCGAGGTTCTTATGTTCTAACAGATGATATCGACTTATCAGGTATTAATTGGAACCCAATTGGTAACTTTATCTCTGAATTTAAAGGAACGTTAGATGGAAATGGCTATACGATTAGCAATCTAACTTTAAACAGGCAATATCAAGACAGTGGACTAATCTCAAACAACCAAGGGACAATTAAAAACCTGAAGTTGGAAAATGTTAATGTTGTAGGTGGAGATTACACTGGCGCTTTAGTTGGTAGAAATGAAGGACACGTTCAAAATGTAGCAGTTGTAGGAGGATCAGTTACTGCTAAAATTAAAGCCAACTTAGCTTATGACATATTTGTTGGAGGTCTGGTTGGTAATAACCTTGGAACGATCGAAAACTCCTATGCATCAGTTTCAGTAAATGCTACAGTGACACCAAGAAAAGTACTTTTTAGCACTATTCGTGATGTGAAGGATTCCTTAGCTGGAGGCCTAGTTGGTAAAAACAATGGAGACATTATCAACTCTTATGCAACAGGAGTCGCTACAGCTGAACATGGCTGGAAATCAGAAATCAGTGGTGGCTTAGTAGGTGTAGATGACGGAAATATTGAAAACTCTTACTACGACACTGAAACTACGGCTCACAACGATACAGGCAAAGGTGAACCAAAATCAACGGCTGATATGAAAAAAACCTCAACATTTACAAACTGGAATTTTGAAAATCCATGGTATATCGTTGATGGCTATACGTATCCGCTACTAAGAAGTGCGCAATCAGTTGATCCAACTTTAACGTTGACTTCTGGTGACGCAAAAGTTACTTACAAAGTGGATAAAAATATTGAAATTGCAGGTAGTGCAACTGGTTTAATTTCAAGTGATTATCTGTTTATGCAAGTAGTAGATAGTAATAATCAAGCTGTAGCAGGTTACGAGCGTGTATTGTTAAGCGATGTTATTGATTATAATGATGGATCACTTTCTAGTCAGCTTGCAATTGGACAAAATTTCCCGGTTGGCAGTTATACAGTGAAGTTATGGGCTGAAGCACCTTCATCAACAGGCACGTCTGAAGTGCAATCATTCAACCTATCTGTATACAACAAAGCTACAATTAGTTATCAGCTTAAATCTGGTGAAGTAGATTACAATCAAGGTGAATGGACGAATCAGCCAATTACGGTTGGCAATCTACAATTCACTGATGACGTTGAGTCAGAACGTGACTATGCGATTATGACAGACGGAAGCCATCCGAATCACAAGGATTGGAAAACGTTTGAAGGGTCAATTCCTGCGCTAGAAGCAACAGGAAATTACGTTGTCTACCTTCGTACAAAGAACGAAGCAGGGCATCAAACGAAGGAAGTCATCGATGGATTAAGTATTGATGTTGAAAAACCGAATGCTCCTGAAATCGAGTTGAGTAAAGATGACTGGACGAATGAAGATGTAACGGTTACTTTATTGCCAGATCATGATGATTTCAGTCATTTAGAAAAGGTAGAATACAAAATTGGTGACGGTGAATGGAAAGATTATGGCATGCTTTATGTATCTATTAATCTAAGCGGTCCAGAACCGATCACGGTTACAACAGAAGGCGAGACAGTTGTGAAAGCACGTGCTACTGACAGAGCTGGTAACGTGAGTGATGAAGCTAATAAAACAGCATTCATTGACAAAACCAAACCAACGATTACGTTGAACGGTGATGCTTCAATCATAATGGAAGAAGGCCTTGCTTATACAGAACAAGGTGCATCTGTAACCGATAATTCAGCAGAAAACTTAACAGTTACTACGACTGGAGCAGTGGATACTACTACTCCTGGTACGTACACGGTTACGTATACAGCAACTGATAAAGCTGGAAACGTTGCGGAAGAAACACGTACCGTTACGGTTGTAGATATTACTGATCTTGAATTAAATAACAATCCGAATTTAATTGATATCGATGCTACACATCAAGTAACCGTAACACCAGTGTATGCTGACGGATCGGCTGTTCCAACGTTTACACACACAGCTACATTTAGTTCTGGTGACGAAGGCATTGCGACAGTGGATGCGGAAGGTTTAGTAACTTTCCATGATGGCGGTGTTGTAACGATTACAGCTAGCTATGGTGGATTGAATAAAGCATTTACGTTACGCGTCGACAACGGCATTGTCAATAAAAATGTCGATTACCTTGAAATCCTACCTGGTAAAGAGTACGTGGTATTTGGCACAAAAGTAAAAGTGAAAATGCCAGCAGACTTACCAGCGGGTACAAAGGTAAAAGTAAATGAAATGGACACAGATGCAACCGATCACGAAGGTCTGGATGCAGCTGGTGATGTTTTAACATTTACATTTGAATTCCCAGAAGGTTCAACACCTCCGGCAGGTTCTTACACGCTAGTATTGAGCTATGAAGAAGGGGCAAATCCGGAAGCAGTAGCAATCTACTATTACAATGAAGAAACGGGCAAATGGGAATATAAAGGCGGCGAAGTAAACGAAGCCGACCGCACAATTACGCTAGAAGTACCACATTTTTCTTCTTATGGTGTGTTTGTTGAAGTACAAGAAGTAGTTGACGAAACAGTAGTGGAAGATAAGCAAGATGAGCTTCCAGATACTGCAACAAACATGTTTAATTGGATTTTATTCGGTGGACTTCTTGTAGTGGCAGGTGCAGGAATCGTAATCTTTCAAAGACGAAAAAGCGCTTAATTGAATTAAGTTCCGGTTAGAAGTGGGTCCCGCGAAATTTTGCGGGACTTCTTTTTGCTGATCGCGGAATGTAATCGCGCGCCCAGCAGGAGGATCCGCGCGCTCCGCCGAAGAAATCGCGCGTCCCGTCGAGAGAATCGCGCACTCGGCCAGAACTCCGCCCCATTCCCAAAGCACTTCTCTTGGACTTCACCAACACTTCCTCTATAATAAAACACTAATAAGAATAACAGGAGGGATTTTATGACAGCATCAGAAGTGGCGAAGCAGCATCGTACTGCGGACTATGAGATTGATCCGATTTATATTAATCGTTGGTCACCGCGGTCGTTTCAGGATAAACAAATCCCGGATGATATATTGCTTAGTTTATTTGAGGCTGCACGTTGGGCGCCTTCGTCGATGAATTTACAGCCGTGGCGGTTTATTATTGCGCGCACGGAAGAGGATCGGGCGCGATTTCATTCTTTTATCAATGAAATGAATTTAACGTGGGCTAAGAAAGCGCCAGTGTTTGCACTGCTTATTTCGGAGCGGGAGCACGAGAAAGGAAAAAATGGCTCGCACAAGTTTGATGCAGGTGCCGCTTGGGGTTATCTTGCACTTGAGGCGGTTAGAAAAGGGTTGATCACGCATCCGATGGGTGGGATTGATCGCGACAAAGCACGAGAGGTTCTGCAAATTCCGGATAATTTTACGGTTGATGCACTGATTGCGATCGGTTATCAAGCGGAAAAAGAAGCACTTCCGGAAGATGTGCAAAAGCGGGAGAAGCCATCGCCACGTCGTCCATTAACAGAGACACTGTATGAAGGGGCTTACAATAATCCCACCGCAAATATTAATAAAATTTAACAAAAAAGGCAGACCGCTTGGTAGGACTGCCTTTACATACATTATCCGACAAAATACTGATAGCTCATCCATCTTAAGACCTATGACACATTGACAGTAATCTGATATAAATAGAGTATAACCAAAACAGATTCGCAGTAGCGGATCTGCACTAGCCAAACATATGGGCGTCCCAACCAATATTTGACCTCCCAAGTTAATGTCGGTTGATTGAAGGACTTGCCCATGTGTGTTTTTTTTGTAACAAATTGTGAGCTTGTGAAAGATGTAAGGTCTGAAGGGAATACTAGATTAATAGACTGTTGATCTAACGGTAACTAATCCCAAGCCTTTTCGAAAGTGTAGTAATCATGAGGTGATTTGAAGTATTCTAGTGAAATTAAACGACCGCGACTTTAGTGTTTTTGTATTGCTCGAAGGAATCCATATACTTAAAATAATTTAAATCAGACGTAACAATTTTAATGCCATATGTGAAAGAGTCTTTGGTACTTTTCTTCCACCGTACTTCTGCATAGATAAGGTTTACATTCGTAAATAAATTGAGTTCAAGCAATAATAAATCCCCTACAGAAACATCGATATCACTAGTGAAACACATGCCACTAAGACTGATATTACGTAAGGAAACACTCGCTTTCTGCTGATTAATTACGTTATTATATACTGTGCCAATTGTTGCAGGAACAGTAGTAGGTTTATCAAAATGTAGTCGTTCGTGTTTCCTTGTATACACTGTTTTCACCACCGTTCATTAATAAAATCAAAAATAATGTGAATTTTCAAACATGTTATGTATATTTAATCATTAATAAATGTAATAGTCAATATCTTACAACAAAATGTAAGATATGTTCCAACATAAAAAAACCAGCCATTTAATGCTGAGGGAGCAGAGTTATTTGTTTTTCTCAAGCACAAGGTCTTCAAAATCAACCCACTTGTCCGGGCGAATTATTGAATCGGACACATCCTTAATTTTTCATTTTGTAGTATTTTTAACATTGATTGCAGTACCTTATTCGGCTATCTGCATCCGACTATGTGTGAATGCAGATAGCACTTAGCTTGCAGTGCAATATCCTCTTATATAGAAGAAACTGTCCAAATCATATTAATTCTGGTAAAAGCTACTAGCAGATAATGTCGACTATATTAGACACAAAACTACTTTTTTTGATATAATTATAATAATTTCAGAAAATTCAATAGACAAAATAAAACATCAAGAGCGCTATCCTAGCATCATCGTCCTATTTTTTTGACCTGAAAACAAGCGTCTGTTTAGCTGGATTCTTGTTGTGGGAATAAAGACCTAGTTAACGTGATTGTACATTCTATAAAAAGAGAGGCGTGATCACGATAAGTCGGATAAAAATAATGACGATATTTGGTACACGGCCAGAAGCAATTAAAATGTGTCCGCTCATTCTTGAGCTAGGGAAGCATGCTGACGAGATCGAGTCGATTGTTACGGTGACGGGGCAGCATCGCGAAATGCTTGATCAAGTATTGGATGTGTTCGGCATTACGCCGGATTATGATTTAAAAATTATGAAGGATCGTCAAACGTTAACTTCGATCACGACGAATGCGCTGCAACAGCTAGATGATATTATGAAGCGTGAAAATCCGGATCTTGTGCTCGTTCATGGCGATACGACTACGACATTTGTTGCTAGTTTAGCAGCCTACTATAATCAAATCGCAGTCGGTCATGTCGAGGCTGGACTGCGTACGCAAAATAAGTATTCACCGTATCCGGAGGAGCTGAACCGACAGCTAACTGGGGTGATTGCCGATTTGCACTTCGCTCCTACAGCAAGTGCCGCCGCTAATTTGCTCAGCGAAAACAAAGCTTCGGAATCTATTTTTGTTACCGGCAATACCGGCATTGATGCATTGCAGCATACGGTGATTAGCAATTATTCCAATGAGATCCTCGGGAAAATTGGGACAAGTAAAATGGTCTTGCTCACTGCACATCGACGGGAAAACATTGGTGAGCCGTTGCGAAATATTTTTCACGCCATCAAGAAAATTACAAATGAACATGAAGACGTGCAAGTTGTTTACCCGGTACATTTAAATCCTGCTGTTCAAGAGATAGCAAAAGAGGTACTTGGTGGTCACCCGCGAATTCATTTAATTGAACCGCTCGGTGTAATTGATTTTCATAATTTTGCCGCTTGTGCACATATAATACTTACAGACTCAGGTGGGGTCCAGGAAGAGGCGCCTTCGCTCGGAAAGCCTGTGCTCGTGGTAAGAGATACCACCGAACGACCAGAAGGAATTGAAGCGGGAACGTCGAAATTAATAGGTACGAACCAAGCAAATATTTATGCACATGTACAGACGTTACTTTCTAATAGCCAGGCTTATGAACAAATGGCACGCGCCTCTAATCCTTATGGAGATGGACAGGCGTCAAAGCGAATTGTCGAAGCAATTTTATATTATTATGATAAGCGGGAGGATCGTCCACTAGATTTTGCCGAAGTGACCGAGGAGAATTATCTGCATGAAAAATACTAACCGCACACTGATCGGCATCACACTAGGCGTCGTCTGTATCGGACTCGTTGTTTATTTTTTCAATCCGAGGTCGAAGGATCCTGATCTAAAATTGACTACATCGCTCGAGCAGTTTATATGGTCAGAAATGGTTAACGACAACCATACGTTAAAAACCACGTTTCAAGCGACGTCACCGGCATATTCGCTGTCAGAATCACTGGGGCTGGCCATGGAATATGCAGTGTTAAGCAACAATCAGGCACTATTCGACCATAGCTACGCGCAGCTTGAAGATTATTTTCTCACAAATGACAATAATGTGCACTGGCGTGTGCTAGCAAACGGCAAAGCAACCGAGCATGTGAATGCATTTTTAGATGACATTCGTATCGTTGGGGCGCTACTTGATGCTGGCGAGCTTTGGGATAGTAAAAAATACCTAGTCACGGCAGAAAAAATCACCAATACGCTTACCGAGCAAGGGACGTATGAAGCGACATTCGTTGATTTTTACGATTGGCATCATAATGAAAAAAGCCATGATTTTTCGATTACGTATTTGGATCTAGAAACGATTCGAAGGGTAGAGGAGCTTGGCTGGGTGAGTGAGCAAATCCGAGATAATATGGAGCAAATTGCGGTAAAGGCAGCTGGCGAACCGGGGCCGTTATTTCCGAAAAATTATAACATTGAGAATGAAAAGTTTCTATACGGTGACACGGTCAACATGGTTGAGCAGGTTTACGCTGCCTATCATCTGACGCGTGCGGGCATTGCAACGGAGAACTTCCACACCTTTTTAAAAGATGTTTTCATCGCAGAGAATAAGCTATTCGGGCAGTATGAGACGGCGACCGTAACGCCGGCGGTGACCTATGAATCTCCGGCATTGTATGGAATTGCGATTTTATACACGCTCGAGCTGGATGATGAGGCGTTTGCACTCGATTTATATGATAGGTTAAAAGTATTTCAGCGCACAGAAGGACCGTATCAAGGTGCTTATTTTGATGAAAGTAGTCAAGATACCCATGTGTTTGATAATCTTTTCCCTTTATTAGCGGAGAGGAGCTTACAAAATAGTGAAATTATCCAACCAGAATAAATTAATGATAAGTTCAGTCATGCTCATACTTGTTTGCTTCGGTGCCTCGCATTATTTTTACGAGTTTACGAGTCAAACACGCCTTGACACGATGTTATATTTTGCTGTGATTGCATTGATGGTTATTGGCGTCTGGAAAGGTGTTTTGCTTAGCCTAGGAATTTCTTTGCTGATGATTTTTGCGCTCGGTAGCTACATGCTGGGCATCGAATTGTTTACAGATACTTCCCAGCCAGAAATATCGATCACACACATGATTATCTGGCAAGTTGCCTTGATCGTAGCGTCCTATACTTCCGGAATATTTCACACACAGAAAGGTACGATTATCAAGCAATATCAATTTTGGGCGAAACGGTACAACGAACTCGTAACGATTGATCCCAATACCGGCTTTGATAACGAAAAACGTTTTTATTTTGAGTTGAATGAGGAATTCAAGCGAGCAACACGGTACGAGCAGCAATTTACTTTACTATTAATTAAAATTAAAAACTGGAATGAATTTGAAAAACTTTACGGACCTGATGAGTCGACGCATATATTAAGGGCGTTTGCTGCCAACATCAGTCAGGCAACACGGGCCAGTGATAGTCGTTTCCGTGTGTTTGATGACACGTTCGCTTTGATTTTACCGGAAACCGATGCTGAAGGTACAGAGACGGTTATGAAAAAAATTAGCACGGAAAATGAAGCATATGCGCTCAAAAATAAAGACCGCTATATTAGCTTAACGTTCGGGTTCGGGTACACGTTATACAGCAAACAATTAGATGATTATATGAGGATGTTTAACCATGCACTCGATGAACTTAACCAACACGTTGCTTAGCTGTCTCGCCCTGTGCATCCTTACAATCGTACCTGTGCAACACGCCAGCGCCAACAATGATACGGGACTGCGTTCGTTAATTGTCTACAGCAATACTGACACCGGACCGGACGAGCATGTCTATCTGTTGGATCAGCTCGTTAGCCATTACAGCGCCACGGAAATCAAAACGGCAGCTGAAGCGACGGGCTTATCCGCCTATGATGCTATTTTTTACGTTGGTATAGCAGAGGAGCAGCTGCCAGCTTCGTTTATAAGTGATGTGAGTGAATTCGATGGGCCGATGATGTTATTTGGAAAAAACATCAATCAGTTTCAAGACAGAATCAAGGTAACCACAACAGGTAACACGGTTGATATTATCGAGATTGGATTTCCTGGCGAAGCGGAACGGAATACCTTTGCCACAACAAAAGAAATTCAAGCAATCAAGCTCACCGAAGATGTTGAGACAATCGTCGAAGGTTGGCGTGGTAATGTGGCCTACCCAATGCTCGTAACGAATGGAAATGATTATTATCTTGCTACTAGTCAGTTAGGCGACATTACCATGTATGAGGTAACAGATGTTTTACCGGAAATGTTTGCATTTAACCGGTCAACACAAAAATCGGTATTTCTCACCATCAAAGACATACATCCTGCAACGAATATAGAAGCACTCACACAACTTACAGCTTACCTCATAGCAGATGACATACCGATCATATTGGCGATTTCTCCTGCCTATACCGATCCTGAAACCGGAGAAGTAAGGCATTTTTCAGAAACAACCGAATTAGTAACAAATATTAAAGCATTACAACAAATGGGCAGTACGATTATTTATTCTTACCCGATGTTACCTGCGCAAACAAGCGCGGAGCAGAAGCGAAAGACGGTAGAGTCTGAGATTCAAGAGCTCGCGAGCTTTGGAATTCATCCGGTTGCGGTAACCTTTCCTAGTCAAATGGATGGTGTGAGCGAAGAGGATCTCAACATTGTTAGCAGTTACTTTTCAACCGTGATTTCTGAAGCAAAACCGGTGAATACGACGCTGTTTAAATATGCAGCACCGTATGTAACAAAGCCTTCTTATTTAAATGGGATGGTTTGGATTCCAGAGACGCTTGGCTATGTGAGTACTGACAGCACGAGTGGGTTGCTGGAAACAAAAGGGCGCATCAACCAATTGGATTCTGTGGCAGGTGCGACGTTAGGATTGACCGTTCCTGCCTATATGCAAGTAGATAGAGTAGAAGAAGTAATGCAAATGTTCGAGGATGTACCGAACACAACTTGGTTAAATTTACATGAGCAGGACCTTTCCGTTGACGTTCCAGATGTGACCATCGGCGTTGATACACAAGGACTAGTCACGGTTGAGAGTGAGATCCCGCGACTGCGCGCGTTCATGTATCAATACCAGCTAAGCTATTTAGAAATCGCCCTATGGTTGATGGCCGCGGTCGTTGTTATCTTCATTGTTGCATTTTTAGCGTATTCGTTTCAATTAAAGCTACGGCTGCGAAAAGCACTGTTTTCAGAAAGGAGCAGACATGGCTAACCAATTGTTTATTTTTTCCTTATCCATCATCTGGTTAATGCTGCTTTATCATATGTTTCTGATGCAGGGCGGCTATTTACACTATTTACGATTTGCTAAACCAATCAAGCGTTGGGAAAAAAATATCAGTGACACCCCGTTGCCGAGCGTTAGTATTTTGATTCCAGCGCATAACGAAGCGGTTGTGATTGAACGAACGCTCAAGGCAATGCTCAAGCTTAATTACCCGAAAGATAAGCTCGAGGTGATCGTCATTAATGATAATTCATCGGACGGAACTGGTGAAATTATTGATGCCTACCATGCTAATTATCCTCACATTATCCCGGTACATGTTGCCCCGGAGGATGGTGGGAAAGGGAAGTCGGGCGCTTTAAATAACGGTTTTAAAGTTGCAACCGGTGAAATCATTGCCGTATATGATGCTGATAATACACCAGAAAGTATGGCGATTTATTATCTTGTGCTGGCAATGATGAATGATAAAAAAGCCGGTGCCGTTGTTGGAAAGTTTCGCGTGAATAATTCCCAGAAAAATCTGCTTACACGCTTTATTAACATCGAAACGATTTGTTTTCAGTGGATGGCACAGGCGGGGCGTTGGTTTTGGTTTAAAATTGCGACAATTCCTGGCACTAATTTTGCGATTCGTCGCTCGATTTTAGATGCGCTTGGCGGTTGGGACGAACAGGCGTTGGCCGAGGATACAGAATTATCGATTCGGGTGTATAATCAAGGCTATCATGTCCGCTTTTTTCCGGCGGCAATTACGTGGGAACAGGAGCCCGAAAGCTGGAAGGTATGGTGGAAGCAGCGCACCAGATGGGCACGGGGCAACCAATATGTAGTACTTAAATTTTTGCTACGGTTCATGAAGCTGGATAGGAAAAGAATTGTATTTGATCTTATTTATTTTTTCTTTACGTATTTTCTGTTTTTCCTAGGTGTCATCCTATCTGGCGCTATATTTGTAACCAATCTGTTCGTTGATTTAAATCTAGAATTAGGCTTGATCGCCATGATTCTCTGGGTGCTCGCCTATTTACTTTATATTACAGAAGTTATGATTGCCTTAAGTATTGAAAAAGAACAAATGAACAGCAGAAATTTTCTTATCGTTTTGTTTATGTATTTCACGTATTCACAAATCTGGCTGTTCCTAGTCATGAATGCGATGTTCTTAGAAGCAAAACGAAAGCTATTCAATGAAGATGTCACATGGTATAAAACGGAGCGATACGATAACAAAAATTCAAAAAGCTTGTGAATAGGTTAAGGTGGCGAGTAAATTGAGTAATGAAATTAAAAATAATAACTACCGTCCAGAAGACGATTTTATCAGTTTGTCGAGGCAAAATGCCCATGAAAAGGAAAAGAAGGAAGAAACAAAAAAGCGCAGACGCTTAGGTAAGTATCTATTATTACTCGTGTTTGCAGGCTTTATCTATCTCATCTTTTTATTTGGCAGCCCAGTTCTGAACTATGTTAAGGACGGCTTTGCCAATTATGAGTCGCTGCCGTTTTTTGGTGATGACGATGATGGCTATGTTCTGCCACAGCCAGTAACGAACACCGAAGATTTGCCATATCCAGAGGATTCCCCACGGCCTGCTGACCCTGTTGCTGCAGAGGAAGGGGAAGAAACTCCTGAATCGGAGCCGACAGAGGGAGACGGTACTTCTGATGAAGGTGAGGGTACTTTAGATCCAGACGGAGCAACAGACCCAGAACCGACTGATGAGGAAAACACACCTGATGCAGGGGACGCTTCAACCGAGGAGCCGAATAACCCGAATTATGAATTAGAAGTGGTTAGCACCCCAGGTGATGAGGATTCGCAACCGAATAACAATGGCGAAATCATTTTGTTCGGTGAAGAAGACACGACATTAAAAGGTGTCTATGGCAACCGTGATTTCTATTTTACATTGCCGCTAAGCAGTATCGGATCGGAGAGTTATGTTGAACTAACGTTAAGTTCGTCCGAGCTGTTATTACCTGAGCTATCAACATTTACCGTGCTAGTGAACGATAAGCCACTCGAAAGCATCTCGTTCGACGAGGTGTTTGAATATAAGACGCTAAAGATTCCGCTCGACAAATCATTTTTAAAAGAAGGCGTTAATAAAATTTCGATTGCAGCACAAACGTATATTAATGATAATATGTGTTTTGATCAAACCGATGCAGCGAACTGGGTAGTTGTTCATAAATCATCTTACGCATTTATTGATACGAATGAAGCGGTAATTACCGACGATTTATTGAAAAATTTCCCTTATCCATTTATAACATCTGGCGCGCAGGACGAAATTAATACGAGCATCGTTATTCCGAACGATAGCAGTGGCGATGTGATCAAGACGGCGGTTAATATTAGTCAGTATTTATCACAGCAAACCACCGGAAAAGCAGTTGTTCCTGTACTGTTTGAAAGTGAATGGAGCGAATCGTCCGAGCAGCAGCACGTGATCGCTGTCGGAGAAATCGATGCCTGGACTGGCGCAATTGGCAACAAAATCACGTTCAAGGATCAAAATCTGCAGGATAATGAGCTATACTTGCACAACACCATCGAACAGACAGAAGCGAAAGAACGACAAATCCTGTTCGTGACAGCAAATAATGAGCAAACGTTAGTGGAAAAAGGCACATTCCTGACGAATCCAGAAATGAGACAGCAGCTAACTGGAAATTCAATTAAAATCGGCAGCATGCCAACGATGACATCTACTTCTGCTGATCCGGAAATGAATTTACAGCTTGTCGATCAAGCACTCGTGCTCGATGACACGCGACTCACGAGCCAAACGTTTTACTTGGATATTCCATCGTATTGGACAATCCAGGATAAAGGAACATTAGAGTTAAAATTCCGTGCATCGCCATTATTAAATGAATGGCAGGATGAAGACTTACAAGATCAGCTCGGGTTAACCGCCTATGTGAATGGTACGCCATACACGGTGCCACTGGCGAGCCTACTTGAAGATGACATGCAAGAGGATGATATTTTCAGCTACAGTTTCCAGATTCCCAGAGAGTTGATTGCAGGTCAATCACTCGTGCCGGTAAGTTTTGAATTTAACTATCCACACACACAGGAAGGCTGTCGGAGAAATTATAAGAGCGGCAACTGGGTGACGATTGAACAAGACAGTGCACTAGCAATACCGCACGAAATTGCTGGCGGCTTCACGTTTACGAACTGGCCAGCAGCGTTAATGAATGAATCGAGTGGAAATTATGAAAATGTGGCCTTTGTATTGCCGGAAAACGTTGAAAGCAAAGGGCTTAATCAGTTATCGTTACTCGTTAACAATCTAGCAAGCTATCGGGATTTTACCAACTATAAGGTTGTGCGTGGTGATACGAGTGAACTGGAAGGGAATACGCTCCGAGAATATCATTTTATTTTCTTAAAAGGACCAGATGACGGTTTTGAACAAGCGAGCGACGATCTACTCATTCCATGGGATCAAAACAGCGGACTCAACTTGGCTGAATTCGGTTTTATTGAAGAAACCGCTAATTATGTATCATGGATGCAGCCGTCCTATTATAACGGTGATAAAGCGATGGTCTACTTCCAGTCACTTGATGAAGAAAAAGATTACCCTTATGTACACGATAAGTTTTTCAGCTTACTAGGTGAGCTCGATCGTAGCAAAGACAGCACGATCATCGTCGTAAACAAAGCGAATCAAGCATACACATTCGGCGAAAAACAAGCTAGCGGCGCCACTCCAGTAACCGGCGGCATCGCAGCAGGTGAGGAAGAATCAAGCAATATTCTGCTATACGTAAGCATCTTTGCCGTGATCTTCCTTCTATCGATATTATCGTTCTTTGTGATATGGAGAAGACGACGAAGAGAAAGTTAATCAAGAGCAACTCTGCTGACAGGTATGTCGGTGGGGTTGTTTTTTTGGGTGGTTGCTGGATTCCTTGGGGTGGGCGTGCGATTATTGGAGCGAAGCGAGCGATTTCATATCTCGAGCGCGCGGTATCAAATAGCAGGTGCATGATTATGATATCGAAGCGAGCGATTTTGCACCCGAAGTGCGCGGCCCCCGAACCGTGTCGGCGCAGCTTTCCTTCAACCGGCAGTTAATTAACGGCCACTTATAAAAAGCTAATCGAGCGTGTTTGCTTTAACACGGCCCCTAAGACAACCGGCACTTCATTAAAATATAGTTAATGAAGTGCCGCTGTATTTGGTTAATCGGCCAAGTGTAGGGGGATAACGAGGAAAGCTATGTCCGAATAGAGACTAATCGGCCAAATCTAAAGGTGTAACCGTTAAACTCTAGTCAATTAAAATGGTAACAGCCATGTTTAGTCGCCTATCCACAAAATCTATGGCTAATTAGGGTCAGCCAATATATAAACCGAGAGTGATCCCTTATCAACATCGCCCACCCAATAACCGGCACTTATTCAACAAATCTAACTAGGCACCAATCCCCCTCTATCAGCATAAACAATACTGAGGTGGTCTCATGCAATCAATAAAAAAGATGTTTAAATTAATCAGCTTTTTCACTATATTCCTGCTTTTGTTCGGTTTCTTCGTAGTATTTCTAGTATATGTTGTGCCTATTATTGGCTTGAAGACGGTGTTAATTTTTCTAGGCGTTTTCCTTGTTTTATATATAGTCGATGCGATTCGACACATGATTAGTTGACGAATGAAGTAATTTTCAAAAAAATGCAAAAATTAACAAAAAGCTGTTGATTCCTGTAGAAATATGTATATAATAGGCAGTATAATCATACTTATAGTATAAAAAATCGATAAAAGCATACTCATCAAAAGGTGAGGACGCAAAGCTATAGGGGCTAAAGGAATTTCCTATGCCAGCCAGTTACCGAAATCCCAAATATCAAATTTTTAAAAGGGGCTTACTCGGTAGTATATATCGATGTAAGCCTTTTCATTTTAGTGGGGTTACTATATAGTAGATTTTATAGACACACTACCCAGCTAAGAAGTTACTTCTGATTTTTGATGAAATGATATGCGGAAGGTACTTGTAATATAAAAGTCACCATAATTCGGTAATGAAACTTGTGATTTACTTATCATACATAACTAACTCTCAACAAGGCGGTGAGTAACGGTGCATATTTTTAATAACATTCGAAAAATCAAAGATAACTTATTACCTTCTAGTGAAGCAATTCTCGATCAGATTACCAATGGTTTTTTCATGATCAGCGACCAGTGGGAAATTCTCTATATTAATACTTGTATCGAAAAATGGTTCCAACAATCAAAGGAATCATTAATCGGGCGGAATTTTTTTGAAGCATTTCCTGGCGTCATTGGTACGCGAGTTGCACACTATTACGAAAAGACGATGAATGAGCGTATTCCTCACACGTTTGAAGATTATTATGCACCAACTGGATTATGGACTGAAATCAGCGTCTACCCTTATGAACATGGAATTATCGGATATATGACAAATATTACCACAAAAAAGCAGAATGAGCATAATATGAAACATATGGAGAACCATGACTATTTGACTGGATTGCCTAATCGTAGGTACTTCGAGGTGAAATTAAATACATTAATTGATGAAATAAAAGAGAATGGGAATGCCGCATTTGCTCTATTGCAAATCGATATCGATCGGCTCCGATACATCAACGATACATTAGGACATTATACTGGTGATGAATTGATTAAACAACTCGCGATTCGGTTGCAGGATAAAATTGGAGATAAAGCATTTATTGCACGGTTAAGTGGTGATGAATTTTCCATCATAATCGACCGAGGCGAGCTTGATGAGCGGGAGGTAGAATCAATCGCACGCAGTATTGTCAAGGATACGGAACGGACCCCTTTTCTTATCGGAGATCAAACCCTTTACGTCACGATTAGCCTTGGCATGTGCTTATATCCGGAGAATGCCAATTACGTGCAATCGCTAATCGAAAATTCAGGACTCGCTCTTTACCGTGCCAAAAGACAAGGTGGCAATACGTATCAAACGTTTAATCTAATTAAGGATATTGATACATTTCGCCAATTTTCATTGGAAAAGGACATGCGTAAAGCAATTCAAAATAATGAGTTCGAACTTCACTATCAACCGCGCGTAATCGTTGACAGTGGTAGAATCCAGAGTGCGGAAGCGTTAATTCGCTGGAATCACCCATATTGGGGCAGGCTTTCACCAGCAGATTTTATTCCGCTCGCAGAAGAGACAGGCTTTATCCATCCACTTACAAAGTGGGTAGCACAGACGGTATGTCAGCAGCTTAAAGAATGGGAAAACGAAGGCATCTCACTGATCCCGATTTCCATAAATGCATCGGCACATTGCTTTTTGGCAAGAGATTTCGTCGCAAGTATTCGAGAGATATTAACGGACATGCAGGTGGACGGCAAATGGATAGAAATTGAAGTAACCGAGACATTCATGTTGGATTCACAAACGCAAACAGAAATAACGATCAAGCAGCTGAGGGAACTTGGCATAAAGATTGCGTTAGATGATTTTGGTACAGGCTACTCCTCACTTGCTTATTTAACAAAATTTAAACCGGACGTGCTGAAAATGGACCGATCAATCTTGCAAGATGTAACCAACAGTCCCTCGAAGGCAGCAGTTGTAAAATCAATCATTCATTTGGCACATGGGCTTGGTATTGAAGTGGTTGCAGAAGGGGTTGAAACAGAAGGACAGCTGCAGTTTTTACATGAGTATGAATGTGATCAAATCCAAGGATATATTTATAGTAAACCGATTCCTGCATATGAACTGTTGAAGCTAATTGCCAAGCGATTCTTACTCCCTGTTGATCATGAAAATAAGCTGAAACCGTTTGTTGATAAGAGACAGCATGCACGCGTGCCATTGTTTTTTCCGTCAAGTGCGCAAATGATGATTAGTAGTGTACAGGGAAAGACGATTCATACCGAAGGAACAGAAATATTAATTGAAGATATTGGAATTGGAGGACTGCGTTTCTTAGCACATCTAAGCTTAGGAATCAGTGACGACATCATTTTTAAATTCCAACTGAGAATCCTAGGCGATAATCTTACCGTTTATGGAAAAGTGGTTTGGCAAAAAGAAATCGAGCTCGATCTTTTCCAGTATGGTGTGTCATTTGTGATGGATAACGTGAAAGGTAGCCAGTTGGATCATACGGTGGATGAACTTATGCAACACTCGAAGATTAGTCCGTTTATACCGAATACACCGTTAGTGAAAATGGACAAGATGCAGTATTTGGAGAATGTTGTGGCGAAGAAGTGATAAGGGGCCTTTGGATGATTGAGATCCAGGGGCTTTTTTTCGTAAGGCCACTTAGGTTAAATGCACTTTTTACACTTAATGATTTCCAAAATTATTATCATGTATATCAAGTATGTGATTAAGTATATAATGAAATGAAAAGGATGGTGTAGTTGGATAGCGAAGTAATCGGTGAAAAATTAAGAAGGATTCGTTAAGCTGAACTAGCTGATATTTCAGAGCTGCTGAAAGGAAAGTCACCTCTTAAACTACACACTTCGAATATTAAATTATTCGAAAGGAGACTCAGGAAATGAAACTATTAAAATGGATGATTGCGCTTGGTATCATCGGGGCTATCGTTTACTTTGGTTACCCAATTGCTGCCGACCTTGCTTTAGATAAATCAATTGACAATATGAATTCGGAACTTGATAAGAACGGAAATGTTAATCAAATAAAAGCTTTTATCGAAAATGATTCACAACTAGCAAGTCTGATTGAGAACGATATAAAAGATATAGACGAAAGCACGTTACCATTCACAACAAAAGAAGAAGCGGCTAGAACAGTGATTCAAAAAGTTGGATTAGGAAATCTTATGGAAATCCAATCAAAGGTTAGCGATGGCGCAACAGAAGCAGAACAACAGGAGATCATCACAATGCTGGAAGGGAAGTTAACCGAGGAAGAAATGCTAGCGATTAAAGTGATTGCGTATAAGGAATTTGTTGAATAGCAGTTGTTAATATAAGGGCCGTGCTGTCTGTGTTGAGCATGCACGCGGATTTGGCGGCCCCAGGCTTATTCTAATGAAAATCCATGTATGAAAACCCGAGCGGCCACCAGCGTGCTTATTTCTATTAAACAGAATACGGCCTGTGGTGTCCGCTTTGCCAACATCTACTAGATTGTCGTGTGAATGGGTATGTATTAATGAAAATCCGTGCTGTTGAGGTTGAGCGAGCACTGCGATTATTTGATGGGTTTCAAATAAAACGGCACTTAATTAAATAATGTTTTTTCCATCCGTAAACACCCAAACTAAAACCGATTACCGCAATCCCAATCATTCAAATGATCCTATATTCTCTTTCAATGCTTGATGTAAAGTTCCAAGTGTCCTGGTGTTCTGGCCGAACGATATTCCCAGTTGGGTTATTTTTTTTGCAACTTCCATTCGTAAGCCTGTGATTACTGTGTTGCATCCCATGTAGGAAATGCTGTCAATTATCCGTTTCAAGTGACCGATAATTTCACTATCTATTTCGGCTACTCCAGAGAAATCGACAACTAATGTTTGTATTCGTGATTTTCCAATCTCTGACAAAACTTTTTCCTCAAGAATCTCAGCCCGGGATACGTCAATCGAACCGATTAAAGGTAAGATTCCTACAGAAGGATTTATTGGAATAATGGGTACCGACAAATTTTCAACCAATTCTCTTTGTGACTTAATTAATTCATCCTTATATTTAGAGTAACTAATAAAAAATGCATTTAAAAATCCGTCTAGTTTACTATTAATGTCTTTTTCTAGTATGAAAAAGTTTGCCATTTGCTTCTCTAGAGAAATACTGTTACATTCCTGAATGAATTTCCACAAGGTTCTGCGAATAGCTTGTACCCACTCTAATTTGAAAGACAAATCAATAGATTGTGTTGCCCAAGCAATCCCTTCTTGTTTAGCAAAATCTGCGATTGCTTGCTCTTTACCCTCAATAATATCCAGTACTAGTTTGTGTGCGTTATTGACAAGGTCAATGTTACCAATTCTTAAAATCTCGTCGATTTTGTCTCTAACATTCACCGCCTCATCTAGGAGTGTTTGTTCAAATTCTTGGCTATTATCCTGCAATAAGTCCTTAAGGTATAATGAGTCTCGGTAACTATAATCCATCTCGTAGCCCCCTTGTTTTGTTAACCCCTGAAAATTTGTATATACCCTATAATATATATTGTAAAACGTAAAAGTAAAATTTTAAATAAGAAATTAATTTTACACAGCGCTCACCGCCATGGATTCTAATGGACCGTGAACGAGATGTGGATTGTGCGGCCACAGATGCGCTTAATTTAAAGAAAATCCGTGCTGTTAGTGCTGAGCGGCCACCAGTGCGCTTATTTGCATGAAATGAGACAGAATGGCAGTTAATTCACAGAATAAGGTCGGTGGTGGCCGTCAAACTCGTGAAAATGGGTATTTGTCACAGATAGCAGCCGTGGTGTCCGTGGAACTTTGGCATTAGAGTGGTGCGGATTGTGCGGCCACAGATGCGCTTAATTTAAAGAAAATCCGTGCAGTCAAGGGCTGAGCGGCCACCAGAGCGCTTATATGTATGAAATGAGACAGAATGGCGGTTAATTCACAGAATAAGGTCTGTGGTGGCCGTCAAACTCAGGAAAGTGGGTATTTGTCACAGATAACGGCCGTGGTGTCCGCAGAACTTTGGCATTAGAGTGGTGCGGATTGTGCGGCCACAGATGCGCTTAATTTAAAGAAAATCCGTGCAGTCAAGGGCTGAGCGGCCACCAGAGCGCTTATTTGCATGAAATGAGACAGAATGGCAGTTAATTCATAGAATAAGGTCGGTGGTGGCCGTCAAATTCGTGAAAGTGGGTATTTGTCACAGATAACGGCCGTGGTGACCGCATAGCCCACACCGTGATAAACGTTCGCTTCTCCGTGGCACCCTACCCACCTCCAAACAAAAAAATTATAATTTTCTTAAAATAACCAATTGACAGATAATCAAAATGCATGTAACTTATTAAGTACAATTTAATTAATCGATTTTCTTATCCAGAGAGGTGGAGGGACTGGCCCGACGATACCTCGGCAACAGACTGTAATAGTACTGTGCCAATTCCAGCAAGCTTAATCGCTTGAAAGATAAGAAGAGCTAGCGACTACATATGTCTGCCCTCTTCTTATGGAAGAGGGCTTTTTGTTGTATTGGCGGTTTTTTCTGCCAATCGCAAATAGCCCTCGGAAAAAGTGCATGCTAAAGAACATCGATAAGGGGGATGTCAGGATGAGTGATCTGGATCAGGAGAAGGTGTCGCACATTCTAGATACGCTAAAGGACATGGAGTACGGATCGATTGTGATTACGGTTCATGATGGGATAATTACGCAGGTGGATGCGACGGAAAAGGTTCGCTACACGCTGCCGAAAAAGCAATCGACAACAACGAAAAAAACAAGTTAAAACTTAATATGCCGATTAGACCACTAAAGGCAACTTATCTAAGGAACAAAGATTCTGATTCCGTAGAAAAGGTGTCTTTTTTATTTGCGAAATGAAAGCCGAGCACGACCAAAAAGGAGAGGATGAGCAATATGAGTGAAATTGTAATTTTATCAGGCAGTCCGTCCGTGAATTCGAGATCTGATTTAGTATTAAGATTCCTGGGCAGATCGTTGCAAAACAAAGGGTTTAAAGTAACACATGTTTCGATTAAAGATGTGCCGCAGGATGTGTTGTTCGAAGGGAAGTTTGACAGTCCAGTCGTTAGTCAGATCGCCGCAAAGCTTCAAGGGGCAAGAGGGGTGATCGTTGGGTCGCCGGTTTATAAGGCGGCATACACGGGGGTGCTCAAGGCGCTGATCGATTTATTGCCGCAGGATGTGTTGGAGGATACACCGGTATTTCCGCTGATGACTGGTGGGAGCCCAGCGCACATGCTGGCGATTGAGTATACGCTGAAGCCATTGCTTGCGACGTTAAAGGGGCAAAATTTGAAAGGCGTATTCGTGACCGACAATCACATAGACAAAACGAATACCGAACAACCGATCATAAACATAGAAACACATGAACGATTAACGAAGCAACTGGCCTATTTTGTTGAGTTATTGAATAGGCAAAAAAGCCCGATTGTATAAGAACAAATTCAAACAAAGGAGAGATTTGTAATGGCAAATAAACGAATTTATTTAAATGCATTTGATATGAATTGTGTGGGACACCAGTCACCTGGGTTATGGACACACCCGGAAGACCAGTCGCATCGCTATAAGGATAGCAGCTATTGGATTGAGCTGGCACAGATTTTAGAAAAAGGGCAGTTTGATGCCGTGTTTATCGCTGATGTGCTCGGTTATTATGATGTGTATGATGGATCGCGTGATGCAGCTGTTCGTCAAGGCGCACAAACGCCGGTGAATGACCCGTCGCTGATTGTTCCACTAATGTCAGCGGTGACGAAGCACCTAGGTTTTGGTGTTACTGCTTCTGTTACGCATGAGCATCCGTACACGTTTGCGCGGAGGATGTCGACGCTTGATCACTTAACAGATGGTCGTGTTGGTTGGAATATTGTAACGTCTTATTTGAAAAGTGCGGCTGTTAATATGGGCCTCGAGGATCAAATCAAGCACGATGAGCGTTATGACATTGCTCAGGAATATTTGGAAGTTTGCTACAAGTTATGGGAAGGCAGCTGGGAAGATGACGCGGTGTTGCGTGATAAGGAGCGTGGCATTTTCACGGATCCGAGCAAAGTGCATGATATCAACCATGATGGTCACTATTACAAAGTGCCCGGTGCCCATTTGTGTGAGCCATCTCCACAGCGCACGCCAGTCATTTACCAGGCCGGTGCATCGATGAAGGGGCGTGCTTTTGCCGGGCGTAATGCGGAGTGTATTTTTATCGGTGCACCTACGATTAATGCCGCGAAGCAATCTGTGATTAAGTTGCGTGCAGAAGCAGAGCAAGCAGGAAGAGCACCTGATGAAATCAAGATCCTGACGATGGTGACACCGGTCGTTGGCAGAACCGAGGAGGAAGCATGGGAGAAGTTCAATGATTATAAAAAACATATTAGCTATGAAGGCGCGCTTGCCTTATTCGGTGGCTGGACGGGGATCGATTTATCGGAATATGCACCAGACGAGAATTTGCGCTATGTAAAAAATGATGCGATCCAGTCAGCGGTAGAAAATTTCACGAAAATCGATCCTGATATTAACTGGACGGTCGATAAAATTAAAGAGCACGTAGGTATCGGTGGATTAGGTACGAAAATCGTCGGTAGCCCAGAGCAAGTTGCTGATGAATTGGAACGCTGGGTAGACGAAGCGGGAGTCGATGGTTTTAATATTGCCTACGCGATTACGCCAGGAACTTTTAAAGATTTCACGGAGCTTGTTGTGCCAATCCTTCAAGAAAGAGGCTTAGTGCGCCGCGAATATGGTGGGGAAACGCTAAGAGACAATTTGTTTGGTAAAGGAAGCCAATTGCAAGCCCATCATCCAGGAAAAAAGTATACAAAAAATGAAACGCGGGGTCAGTTCTCCCGTTCCACTTTAGCTTCAAAAGTGGAACAAAGGACCTGACCCTCTGTTTCACTCGAAAATTGCCGATTAGACAACTAAAGGCATCTTTTCTCGAATCAATCATTCGGGGAGGGGTGTCTTTTTTACATCGAAAAGTGAATCCACATGGTGGCAAATAAACGCCATACGGGGGAGGTGTCCTGGATGGACGAAGCGCCTCGCGTATTTGATAAAGGGGGAAAAAACAGCAGTGATCACATTCGAAAATGTAAGCAAAGTATTTGGGACAAATGGAAATGAAGTGCATGCAGTCGATAATGTATCGATGAAGATCGATAAGGGTGAAATCTTTGGCATCGTTGGGTTTAGTGGTGCAGGGAAAAGTACGCTGCTGCGGCTGGTAAACTTACTTGAACGCCCTTCAGAGGGACAGATCATCGTCAATGATCAGGAAATATCGAGCCTTTCCCAGGCACAACTAAGAAAGTTGCGTAGGAAAATCGGAATGATCTTTCAATCTTTTAATCTATTTACATCGCGTACGGTATACGGCAATATCGCGTATCCGCTAAAACTAGCGCGGGTTCCGAAGCAGGAGATTGATAGACGCGTGAGGGAGTTGTTGCAGTTTGTTGGTCTCCAGGATAAGGCAGACAACTATCCTGAGCATTTGTCTGGGGGGCAGAAACAGCGGGTTGGCATAGCTCGTGCGCTGGCAACGTCACCGGACATCTTGATTTGTGATGAGGCGACATCGGCGCTCGATCCGGAGACGACCGGAGAAATTCTGCAGCTGCTGAAAAAGGTTAATGAACAATACAACATTACGATTCTATTGATTACGCATGAGATGCATGTAATTCGTAGTATTTGTCACCGCATGGCAGTGATGGAAAATGGCGCGGTCATTGAGGAGGGAAATGTGTACGGCATCTTTTCTAATCCGCAATCGAAAACGACGAGGAATTTTATTAGTTCTGTACTAAATGATCGGCTGTCCAGCTCACTGTTGGAGCGGGTGCAGCACAGTCATGATGGCAAGCTTTACCGGGTTATTTTCACTGGTCCAGCCGCCAGTGACCCACTGTTATCACAGCTAACCAAAAAGCACGGCATTGATTTTAACATTATTTATGGAAGCATTAACGAACTGCAGGATCAGTTGTTTGGTAACTTAATCGTCACCTTTCAAGGACCGGATGACTTGGTGGAAAAAGTGATTGAAGACTTGAACAAAGTTGTCGAGGTAAGGGAGGTGACTAATCGTGAAAGTTGATTGGAGTACATTTTGGCAACGAATCTTAGAGGCGACCGGGGAAACGATTTTGATGGTGATACTCACGCTAATCTTTGCCAGTATCCTTGGCGTCGGAATGGGATTGTTGTTCTTCGTGACGCGCAAAGGCAACATTTTGGAAAACAAATATATATTCTTTTTCTTAAACTTAGCCGTTAACATTGTCCGGCCGATCCCATTTATTATTTTGCTCGTGGCAATCAGTCCGGTGACGAGAGAAGTGGTCGGAACAACGATTGGTACCGCGGCGGCCGTGTTTCCAATGACAATTGCCGCATCATTTGCGGTTGCGCGGATTGTTGAAAATAACCTTGTGTCGATTGATCCAGGGATTATTGAAGCGGCGCAGGCAATGGGAGCGAGTCCGTTCCAAATTATTTTTGGCGTATTAATTCCAGAGGCGCTCGGTCCATTGATTCTTGGACTAACGTTTATGACAGTCGGACTGATCGATTTCTCAGCAATGGCTGGAACGGTTGGCGGCGGTGGTCTCGGTGACTTGGCAATGGCTTATGGTTACCAACGCTTCGATACATCGGTGATGATCGTTACCGTACTTATATTGATTTTACTTGTGCAAATTGCACAGTTTACAGGGAATTATTTGTCGAGAGTGTTTTTGAGAAGGTAAAAACATGCTGATTTACCTTACGTGAGTCTGCGGCCACCTTGGCCCTTATCTGTGACAAAAAAAGAATAGTAGAAATTGTGCGGCCACCAGCGCGCTTATTTGCGTAAAATCGTTGCAAAAGTAAGCTTATTTAGCAAATAAGCGCACTGGGGTCCGGCAAATCACTAAATCTAGAATATAAGACCGAATAAGGGCCTGTGTGTCCGCTAAATTCCGTTCGTCATGGCTACACATGATGGAAAAGGTGTTTTTCCACAGCACGGTATTAGAACTTTGCATCAGAAAGTAGAAAGTTTACAAAAACCAACTTGATTAATAAGGGAGATATGAAAAATGAAAAAAACACTATTTACGATTGTTACGATTATTGTATTGGCGCTTTTAACGGCATGTGCTAGTAGTTCAGGTAAAGAAACAGAAACGGTGAAAATTGGCGTTACAGCAGCAGATGGTCCAGTTTGGGAGCTAGTCAAAAAGAAAGCCGAAGAAGAAGGCATTGAAATTGAACTAGTCGAGTTCTCGGATTACATTCAGCCAAACAATGCGCTTGTTAATGAAGAAATTGATATGAATTCGTTTCAGCACCTTGCATTTTTAGGACCATTCATGGCGGAATATGATTTAGATAACATTGTGGCAATTGGCTCAACGACGATTAACCCGACAGGACTGTATTCGGATAAATACACGGATATTGAGGAAATTCCGGACGGCTCGCTGATTGGTGTTTCCGATGATCCGGCTAATCTAGGCCGTGGCTTGAAGCTACTTGAAGCGGCAGGATTGATCAAAATAGATGAAAGTGCAGGCATTTATGGTACACCAGAAGATATCGTGGAAAACCCTAAGGGACTAGAATTTAGCACAATGGTTTCCCAGCAAACCGCACGTGTACTTCCGGATGTGGCAGCATCTTTGATCAACAGTGGGATTGCTGGTCAAGCTGGCTTGAAAGTGGATGACGCGATTATTTATGACGATCCATACAGCGAGGAAGCACGACCGTATATTAACGTGTTTGCCGTCCGTACTGAGGATAAGGACAACGAAACGTATCAGGCAATTGCGAAGCTTTACCAGGATGCAGATGTGCAGGAGGCAGTCAAACTTGATACGAGCGGTGCCAGTACCGTAGTTGATATACCAGTGGAACAATTACAGGAAACATTAGATAAGCTAATTGCAGACGTAAAAGCGGCAAACGCAGAATAGGAGGTCCCGACCATGACAAAACAAATCCGCCTAAATGCATTCGACATGACAAGTGCGATGCATAATTCCCACGGGCTGTGGAAGCATCCGGACAACAAGAGATACGAGGGTTATAAGGATTTAGATTATTGGATTGAATATGCGAAGCTTTTGGAAAAAGGAAAATTTGATGCTGTTTTTTTTGCTGATGTGCTGGGTATCTATGATGTGTACCGGCAAAGTAAAGCCCCGTCGATTCGTGAGGGGGTGCAGGTGCCGGTCAATGACCCGGCTTTGATTGTACCGGCGATGGCTAGTGTCACCAAGCACCTCGGCTTTGCCGTTACCGTCAGCACAACGTATGAGCATCCGTTCGGTCATGCTAGACGGTTCTCGACGCTCGATCATCTAACGAAAGGCAGAGTGGCATGGAATATTGTCACCTCTTATCTACCGAATGCTGCCCGTAATTTTGGCCTATCAGAAATGATTAAGCATGACGAGCGCTACGAATTGGCGGATGAATTTCTCGATGTTTCCTACAAGTTGTGGGAAGGTAGTTGGGAGGATGATGCCATCCAAGTTGACGTTGCCAATGATAGATTAATTGATCCGGAAAAAGTTCATGAGATCAATCACCGTGGAAAATACTTTTCAGTCGAAGGACCGCATCTTAGTGAACCATCGTTGCAGCGGACACCAGTGATCTATCAAGCAGGTACATCCGAGCGCGGCAGAGATTTTGCGGCAAAGCATGCGGAGTGTGTTTTCGTTGGAGGTTCACCGGAAAAAATTCGTGCAGCGATTAAAGACATTCGCGCTCGTGCTGAAAAATACGGGCGCAACTCCGAGCACATTAAGGCGTTCACGTTCTTGAATGTCGTTGTTGCAGAAACAACCGAGCAAGCGGAGGAGAAATATGAGGAGCTAGCGCAATACTGGAGTGGGGAAGCGGCAAAAGCACAATACGGCGGTTCGAGTGGCTATGATCTAGCGCAGTATACCGATCTAGACAGTCCGTTTGAATATAAGCATACCGAGCACGGCCAATCGCGCGCAGCATCACTGACCAAAGACGCTCCGAAAAAGTTAACGATTCGCGAGGTTTTAAGCGGCTTCGATACACCGAATCGCAAAAATGTACTCGTCGGCAACCCAACCGAAGTAGCCGACGCTATCCAGTTTCAATTTGAAGAAAGCGGCATTGATGGTTTCAACCTAGCCCACCTTGTCACACCAGATAGTTTGCGCGATTTTATTGAACTCGTTGTCCCAGAGTTGCAAAGACGTGGCATTTACAAAACAGATTACGAACAAGGTACACTCCGTGAAAAACTGTTTGAACACGGCAGCAAACTTTTGCCTGAGGACCACCCAGGAAGTAAGTATCGTAAAGGGGAACGCGGGGTCAGTTCTTCCGTTCCGCTTTAGCCTGGGGGACGTGGGGAACGAAGGGTCAGTTCTCCTGTTCCATTTTAGCCTTATTCGCATGAATTATTACTGGGACAAGGAAACTAACCCTCAGTGTCACCTAACTATAGGAGGTTAATTATGAACTATAAAACAATCGCCGACACAGGCATTCACGTATCTGAGCTATGCTTTGGTACGATGTCATTTGGTGGAAATGCCGACGAAGCGGAGTCGAAGAAAATGTTCGATCGATGTCGGGAAGCAGGTATCAACTTTTTTGATACGGCTGATGTGTACAGCGCTGGTAGGTCAGAAGAGATTTTAGGAAGATGCATTGCAGATTGTCGAGATGAGTTAGTGTTGTCATCTAAATTTGGCATTCCAACCGGAGACGATCTCAATTCCCGTGGTGCGTCAAGAAGACATGCGTTTCTAAGTATTGAAAAAACGCTAAAGCGACTAAATACAGATCGGATCGAGTTTTACTTTGTCCATCGGTTTGATCCTTATACCGATATTGAGGAAACCCTCGTTGCACTGGATGACCTGCAACGACAAGGAAAAATACTATATCCTGCTGTCAGCAACTGGGCCGCATGGCAAATTGCCAAAGCACTCGGTATATCGGAACAAAAAGCACTAGCGAAATTTAAGCTGATTCAGCCGATGTACAATCTAGTAAAAAGGCAGGCGGAAGTGGAAATTCTACCTCTGGCACAAGCCGAAAATGTGGGTGTTGTCAGCTACAGTCCACTAGGCGGTGGCTTGCTAACAGGGAAGTACGGTGAAAATAAGAAGCCGAGCACAGGAAGGCTCGTCGATCAGGAAAACTATCAATTGCGCTACGAACAAGCAAACTATTACAGCACTGCTGATCGGTTCATCGATTATGCAAAAACACATAACTACGATCCCGTATCACTAGCTGTGGCTTGGGTTCGGAGCAATCCAGCAATCACGGCGCCAATTATCGGTGCGAGAAATGTAGAGCAGCTTGAACCTGCTTTGCGATCTATAGATATCACGTTAGATCAAGACCAATGGGAGGAAATCGCAGCACTATCAGTTGCACCACCGCTGGCGACGGATCATGGGAAGGAAGAGAATAGGTGAAACAAGGGGTCAGTTCTCCCGTTCCACTTTAGCTTTCTCCCCAATTGAAAAGAGTTGTTTCTTAAATATGGAACGAGGAACCTGACCCCTCGTTCCCCTCGTTCCACCAAGCGTGGTTACCCACAGTGGCGTTTTTAACCGGAAATTCTTATAATGGTACAAGGAGACAGGTGTCTAGTTCCAGAAAGGGTGATTGTGTGGATTTGTTAAAAAGGTATAAGGAATATAGAAAGATAATGGTTCAATTACACGGGAACATTTTAAATGATTATGTTAGGGAAGATGATATTAAGAGGGCGGCACAGTTATTTGGTATGGTGGAAAATAACAACATTGTACTAGAGTCGCCGATTGAAAAAGATGCGTTGATGGATTTCAATGTATATGAGAGATTCAATCAAGGAGACAGCAATCTGTTTGCATACATAAATTCACGTCCTGATTTAACGGATGATGAACGAATTATTTTAAAAGCGATGAAAACAGCAGATACACAACTCTATGAGGTTGTGGAAATAGATAAACAGAAAGGAATCTTGTTGCTAAGAAACAGTATTTCTCCCGATAATACGATAACGTTAGTGGACAATGGGATGAGTGGAAGTTTACATGCGAACACGTTATTGTTTACCAGGTTGGTCCACTTTGATGATTTTAGCATGACTTCCGGATTGTTTTTCTGCTTCTCAAAGGATCATGAGAGATATTTAATAAAAAGAAGTCGCAAATTAATGAAGAAAATAAATAGTGGTGAAGAATCAATAGACAGATTCATCGCTTTTTTCACCTTGAATAGAAAAGATGGACTTCCAGCAATATTCGAAGAGGTAAATTAACCTGTACAAGGGGACGGATCGATTGTACGAGAACGGATGATTCATAGTGGTGGACGCTAAGGAAAAGCTTAAAGAAAAGAAAGTGAAATTGATAGAGTTAACAACAGGTTTTAGTCAGCAATATTTAAATGAAGAATATAATGTGGTGATAGAGCAACTGGTTCAAAAAATGGCAAGGAAGCGGGATGTCCCTTTCCAAAGTGGAAAAATAGAAATTTGGGCTGCAGCTGTGATTCATGCATTAGGTACTGTGAATTTTTTGTTCGATAAAGCTAATGAGCCATATGCGTCTGTTACAGACATTTGTGAATTTTTCGGCACCAAACAAAGTACGACAACGCAAAAATCAAAAAAGATAAGAGATATGTTTAACATGACGTACTTTGATGATCAATTTGCGATCAAAACGATGAAAGAGCAAAATCCTTTTGATAATATAACCATGATAAATGGCTTATCTGTACCGCAAGATATGGTTATGACTCCCAAGCCAGTTGAATTGGAAGATTGGGAAGTAAGTGTAGCGCATCTACTAGATATCCCGAATCTAGTGAAAGGGAAAACGTATAACGAAAGTGATCTTTTCGATCTGCTAGCGGTGACTAATGAAAAGTTAGAAATATTTTACGGCTATTTGCAAAATCATTTGTCGTTTCCTTTTTCGGCAACCTATCAACAAGACGTAGGTCCGTTATCGGTAGCAGAATATGATGTTAATTGTCTTCGGTTGGATCAAATCATGGAGTTTGATGAATTTTATGGCATATACATTGAGTGCAGGCAAGAGAGAAAAAAAGTGACTGTTACCTTAGCAGAAATTGAGGTCGATGAAGAAAATCCAAACTATGCGCTCATACAATTGTATCAAGCTTGGTTTTGGAAATATCGGTAGAGTTGGGAAACGAGGGGTCAGTTCTCTCGTTCCACTTTAGCTTTCTCCAATTGAAAAGAGATGATTTCTTAAATATGGAACGAGGAACCTGACCCCTCGTTCCACCCAAAAGTGAAACGAGGGAACTGACCCCCTGTTTCACCCACCCTGTTTCACCCTGTTTCAGTAACACCTCTCCTTTTAGGTGAATATCATGATTCTGAAAGGGGAGGTTTCACTATGTATGAGGATCACAATCAATTTGATGATACTAGGAATTTACATGATCAATGCAAAAAAATGATGTATTATCATGTAACCATAACGATGCATGACGGTAATACTTTAGATGGGATTATCGAAAATGTAGAGAGGGACAATGTTACGGTGCTTGTTGGAGAAGATGTGATGGAAAATAATGAAGATATGCGATATGGTGGTTATGGTTTCGGAGGGCCTAGAAGAAGGTATCGACGCTTCAGACGCCGTCAGTTCCCGCTTGCAGGCTTAACAACACTGGCATTATTGCCTTACCTTGCGCAGCCATACCCGTATTATCCATCGCCGTATCCTTATTATCCGTATTATTAATTAGAGGAGAGCTATCAATTATGATGGCTCTTTTTTATTTATTGGGTAGAAGATTAGATATGTAAATTCGAGTCAGCATCTTTGCTACTCTTGATTATATCGCTCTATAGGCAATAGATATAAATATTATTAATTGTTATAATATTCTAATAGTGCATGGTAAGAGGAGATGAATTTTTTGAATTATACATATCCTACTAGTGATGTTAATTTAAAGATACCCAATGTGGTTATTCATGGAACAACTAATATTGGAGCAAAACTTATTAAAAATCATGGAATACTTGAAAGAGGTTTTAATCCTTTAGGATATCAAAAAAAGCCCTCTTCTTTGGATTTTGGCGAAGGATTTTACTGTACTTATAATAATATAGCAACATGTGTACAACAAGTGAATAAACTTTCCGAAACAAGAGCGAAAAACTATTCAGCTAAACCGGTTATTCTTAATATTGAAGTGGATCAACTAATAAATAGTGATACCAGTTTGAGGTGTGTATATTTTGATGGGAAGAATGATGGTTTAGACTGGGCAAAGTTTATAGTGCATCATCGTGTAAACAAAGACAAGAGGTATTGTTTCAAAGAACCTTGTGAAAAACACCCTGATATTATGATTGGTCCTGTAGCAGATAGGAAATATATAACAGCTCTAGCTCATGGAGTTAAATCTCATTCTGAATTAATATATTTTTATAAAGAAATTAAAAAAGCTCCATGGTTTCCGCAGTATAAGCAAATTGTGTTTAGTGGGAGAGTTCTTAAATATTTAAGGCCATGTTTTAATAAACCTTATTCTGGTATATAATTGACCTAAGGTGGTGAGTTTGATGATGAATAATAAAGAAGCTCGAATAAAGACGGTTGAATTAGTAAAAGAAAGTTTGGCTGAATTAATTCAAGATAATGGTATTTGTGGAGAAGATGATTCGAAGGAATACGCGGAGATGCTCTTTAATGACTACAAGGAACATTTTAATTCCATCATGGAAATGCCTTATGGTAGTAACCTTCCACCTGAAGAAATTGCTGAAGGTATTCTATATAAGCACGTCTCGAATTTATCGTCAAATGAAAGTAATCGAGCTTCACTATTCAATTATCAGTCGACGGAATTTAAGTAATAAGGCATCTATACAAGACTAAGTATAGATGTCATTTTTTAATTGATATATAAATTTTTACAAGTGTCCAGCTCCGAGCGCCAGAAACTAGGCGACTTCGCGAATCGCCTTACGATAAGTCATTATCGATTCAGGTTTTATGGAAGGTCGACTAAAAGCGGACTCGTGGTCCAACGCCGACATACCCCTATGCGGGGCATGATTCCTTTATCTCAGTCGCTACGTTTCTCGGGCGGTACTTTGCGCTTTTCTTATCCTTGTTGTATCAATTTACCTTTTTCTCCGCCGGCCAACTCCTAGCATCTGCTTCAACCATACCTAATAACTTTTTTCTGCGATCCTTAAGTTGAGTTAAGCTACTTTCAAATGCTTCATTAGAGACTGTAGGTAATTTTGTAGCTCGAAGCGTATTTAAATCCGGTGCTGGGGGCGTGTTGTTAGTTGAGTTGATACATGCCGCGTTAAGCGTTTCTAGGTAACTATGCACACTTGAGCGTGCTTCTTTAATCCACACCTTGTTGGGCTGGTAATTCTCAGGAACACCGAATGTGAATATCGTTAAGGCTTCATCAAAAATGGCCACTGCCACAGTGGAAGCTTGCGCTGTTTTTTCGCTATGAAAGTAATGCAGTATTGGATATGCTTTATGTTGTTGAGTCAGTTTAGTTAGCTGTGTTGCATGATCCTTTAAAAATAAATCAATGTTACAAAAATCAGTACCATTCCACCCGTTTTTCACAATAGTCTCCCCGTTTGTAGCTTGTCCGCTTATATTTTCTGCAAAAGCACGTTTAAGTGTTACTGCTTCCACAACAGAAAGTACATACGAGACTCCAAATGTAATAAACAGCATCCCGCTCCCAGATGCAACCGAAGTAGCGATTTGCCAAAACCCGTCTTTTGGAATAAAATCTCCTATTCCCAATGTAAACAGTGTGAAAGCGGTAAAGTAGATTTTATCTGACCAAGATATAGGTCCCCTATTCTGTGTATCTATAAGAGATGTTTCATCCCCTGCAAAGAATAGTGTCCACCCGGCCCAAATCAATACAACCCACATAAGAAGCGTCAATATTAAAATGATAGGTCCCGAAAGACTTAAAAGCTTTGTGTTATCCCTACATATTTTGCGAAGTCCCCTCCAGCAAAATGCCGTAAAGCGTGTGGAAAGTGGACCTGATGCGCCATCGACCCATAAGGTTGTCCAAAATATGTCAATGAAGGTCACTATGAGAATTATAGCGCCTATAATAAGGTAAACTGTATTCAATTAATTTATCCCTCCCTTTTAAAACAGAAGCAGCGCACGCTATATGCCGTATTGGTAATCAGCACTATTTTTTTCTACGCTAGCCTCTAATTGAAGGCAGTTATTTAGATATAAGGCCACTTCTAAAAAATAAATCAGTGTTGTTTACCCCTCTATATAAAAAGTAAACATTAGTGCTTTTTCTTAAAATTAAGTTTTAAATGCATTGCTATAGGTATTGCGATAAAATAAACAATAAGGTAAAATGTTTATTATAAAACAAACGAATGATGGTGATGTTTACTAATGGGGACTGAAAAACGTTTTTGGAATGCAACCATCGAGGAACTATCGAATGGCTATGTTTACAATGACGCCAATGATCAATATGTTTGCCTGCTTTGCAACGAAGCTTTTGAAGATGGGATTATTTATCCAATCGATGGCACATTGTATGAAGCAAAAAAAGCCATTGTCCGTCACATAACGGATGCTCATACATCTGTTTTTGATTATTTGATGCGTTTGGATAAAAAATATACAGGGTTGTCTGAGCACCAAAAAGAATTACTCCACTATTTCAAGCAAGGGTTAAGTGATAAAGAAATCGTCAAGGAACAGGACGGAGGCAGTCCATCAACGATTAGAAATCACAGATTTAAGCTGAAAGAAAAGGAAAAGCAAGCAAAGGTGTTTCTTACTATTATGGATTTACTGCAGAAAAGTACGGACCAAAAGAAAGATGATAAATTTATTAATTTTCACAAGGGGGCAAAGATGGTGGATGATCGTTATGCAATCACAGAAGAAGAAAAGGAAAAAGTCTTGTCAACCTATTTTAAACAAGGGATCGACGGCCAATTAGCTACATTTCCAAGTAAGGAAAAACGTAAAGTAATCGTACTACAAAATATTATCAATCGTTTCGAAACAGGCATCACTTACTCAGAAAAAGAAGTAAATGAAATATTAAAATCAATATACAGTGACTTTGCAACAATTAGAAGATACCTAATTGAATATGGATTCATGAAGCGAAGTAAAGATTGCACAGCGTATTGGATAGAATGAAACAAGGGGTCAGTACTCCCGGGGGGAACGAGGGGGGGAACGAGGGGTCAGTTCTCTCGTGCCGCTTTAGCTTTATTCAATTAAAAAGAGGAATTTTTAAACAAATGTTGAATTAGTATCATATCACAATCTCCATTCACCACCCAGTTTATATCCCACCGTTCACCATTTCTTTTCACTTTCTACTTTCTTTAAAAGGCTTGCGAAGCTCCATAGTTTCAACTAACTACTCTCTATAAAATAATTAAAAAACGAGGTGACGCTCATGCCAAGACCTCCCAGAAGGATAAGTACAAATGGTATATATCATATCATGATTCGTGGGATTAATAGGCAGACTATTTTTGAAGATGATCAGGACAGGCGAAGGTTTATCGACACGATCCGTCGATATAAAGACGTTTGCAAGATAAAGGTTTACAGTTATTGCCTGATGGACAATCACATTCATTTGTTACTAAAAGAAACAGAAATCCCGGTGTCAAAGGCTGTGCAAAGGATAGGTGCTAGTTATGTGTACTGGTACAATAACAAATATGAACGATCGGGACATTTATTCCAGGGGCGCTATAAGCGCGAGAACGTAGAGAATGTTCGCTATTTCCTAACGGTACTTCGTTATATTCACCAAAACCCCGTAAAAGCAGGATTAGTAGATAGTGCTTTTGATTGCAAATGGACAAGTATAAATGAATACCTAGCGGGAACGGGTGGAACGAGGGGTCAGATCTATTGTGCCAATGGAACGACAAACCTGACCCCGCGTTCCCCTAGTTTCGTTGACATTGATTTCGCTCTTCAATTATTCTCCTCAGATAGAAAAAAGGCCCTCCAACTATTTTCCGATTATATGCAAAGATCAAATGATGACGATTGTTTAGACGATCATGTGAAAAGGAAAGTTTCTGATGATGAAGTCCGAGCCTATCTGAAGCAGATGGGGGTTCTAAATAACAGTGCGCTGCAACAAATGAGAAAACAGCAAAGAAATGAGATTCTCTTAGAATTAAAAAAAGTAGAAGGCGTATCACTGGGCCAACTGGCTAGGATTACAGGGATATCGAAAAGTGTCATTTTCCGAATTCGGTGATGGTGGAGTGGAACGAAAGATCTGACCCCTCGTTCCCCAAAAAACATATATTCGAATCTGGCGGAATCAATTATAATTAAGTCTGTTCGTATAATAAATTGAAATGAGGAAGAAGATGAAGAAGCTATTATTTTCTTTAATTGGTATTATTCCGGTGGCAATCGGGGGGTATTTCTTGTTCCAAGCGTTTTTCGGTAATTCTGATGTAATGATGACGTATTTGGAGGAAACGAATCCATTAACAGATAGCTATAATGCGCTGGTGGATGAAGAAATGGTACTTGTGGAAAACGGTAGTGAAGAAGAGCTCACAGTATATACAGAGGATACATTAATCCCTGGACTAGAGGAAGTTCTAGCTGACACAAAAGCATATGGGGACAAAATTGAAGAAGAAGAATTAAAGACAGTGCACGATATAGATGTACAATCAATCGAAAAATACATTGAAGCAGAGTACGCATGGTTAGAAGGCGACTATGAAACGTCGGATGCATTATTCGCTCAATCAGAAGCATTAATTGTGCAGTTTGAGGATGAACTTAACAGCTTGGCGAGTAAATGGGGCGTCGAGATTGAATGGGATGCAGAGGAATAATCGATAGTAAAGGAAGAGCCGGCATATTTGCTGGCTCTTTTAGTGAAACAAGGGGTCAGATCTCTCGTTCCACTTTAGCTTTATTGAATTGAGTGAAACAAGGGGTCAGATCTCTCGTTCCACTTTAGCTTTATTGAATTGAAAAGGGAAGTTTTTAAAATATGGAACGAGAAACCTGACCCCGCGTTCCCCCGCGACCGAATATGGAACGAGGAACCTGACCCCGCGTTCCGAATTATGTTGCGGAGGAGTGTTGTTTATTTGTATACTAAAAGTGATAGTTTTTTAGAGGTGATAGATACTACTTTAGTTATACTGCCATAATAGAAGGGGAGAATTATGGAAAAGAAACGACCTTTGACTAGTGGAGTATTTCAGGGATTAAGGATGGTGTACATATTTGTTGCCTCTATCTTAGTCTTATTCATGTCGGCTTGCTCTGCGAACCAGGCAACGGTTGATCAATCGTTGCCAGTGCCGGAAGACCCTTATAAATCGATTGCCCCGTATGAGGGGGAGATGAGTAAGGAAGTGCACTCTGTTTATACGGGTAAAAAAGAAGTGGCACTTACATTTAGTGGTCTTGGTGATAAACAAATGATAATACAGCTTTTGGACCAACTGGATGCGAACAATATGAAGGCGACTTTTTTTGTTCAAGGTGTTCGGGTTGCGGAGGATCCGGAGCTTGCCCGAGAAATTGTTGCTCGTGGCCATGAAATAGAGAATAACACGCTAAATCGTAGGGATATGCTTGAGTTATCGTATATTGAGACTTATCGGGAAATTGATTTATCGAATAAAATTATCGCAGAGGAAACCGGTGTTACGCCGAAATATGTTCGTACCAAATCGAATATTAATAATGATGACGTTCGCTTAGCTACCGCTCATGCAGGTCTTGATGCTGTTGTCCATTTCAGCATTAACCCACAAGATTGGGATATGAAGGATGCAGAAACGATTGCTGATCATGTAGCTACACATGCGCAGCGTGGGAGTATTATCATGTTAAATGCGGATAAAAACCCGGCAGTGATTGACGCAATTCCGCTTATCGCTACAAAGGTAAACGAACTTGGATATCAGATTGTCACGCTGAATCAATTGATGGAGCACGGGATAGAACCGAAACCATTAGAGGAAATAACAGGTTATGATGCGGTGACTACCAATGCCAATTATGAAAATGTTGAATATAATCTGTTTGATAGATTTGAAACGAAGGAAAAGCAAGTGGCGCTCACGTTTGATGATTGGGGATCTGACTATAAGGTATCGCAAATCCTTAATATCTTGGACAACTATGGGATCAAAGCGACCTTTTTCTTGCGCACAAATAATATCGAAGCCAATCCGAATCTAGCAAGAGCGATATTCGAAGCCGGTCACGATGTTGCAAATCATACGTACAGTCATCCGGATATTACCAAGCTATCGCCAGAAGCGCTTCAAGAAGAAGTGGTCCGTTCCCACCAAATTCTTACCAAAGCGATTCAAGCGCAGCCGCTGATGGTGTTCCGTCCACCTTATGGAACTGTAGATGAACAATCAGCTAGAGCTGTTGCGGCGACTGGTTACAAACACATTGCATTGTACGATGTGGACAGTGAAGATTGGGTCGAAAATACAACGGCAGAACAAATCGAGACAAAAGTGCTCAATGAAGCGAAAAGTGGCAGCATCATTTTGTTACATTTGTTAGATGATATGGAAACCTCTGATGCACTGCCGACGATCATCGAAACGTTACAGCAAAGAGGATTTTCTTTCGTTAAGCTATCTGAGGTAATTGATTTGTGATCGGGAACGCGCACAGCGTCAAATCCGAATAGCGAATAATAAAGATAATAACTGTGGTTTGCTGTCGAAATGAGTAGAAAACTAGTAAATAAACGGCAATCTTTTGTTGTAATTAATGAAGGAAAATAATACTAGAGATTGTTCAAAAAGTCCCATTTCTGTCAAGGTGATTACCGAGGTAGCCTATCAACATCGAATATTAGATTCGGCCTAAAAATCCGGTCATCACGTAGGTTCTGTCTACGCTCGGTATTCTTTTTCTAGTTTCATTCAGTCTTGTCGGTGCTAAAAACGGAACTTTTTGAACACGCACTTATATAAAAACAACAAGCAAACGAGATAGTTTTTAAAGGAGAATTAATATGATCCAGTTGCGCCCGACTCATTATACGCATTTATCTTATATATTAATCTTTATTGTGATTGCACTCTTTCTAAGCGCGTGCTCTAGTAGCACAACTGGAGAATATACCGACGTTCAGCCGGAGAATACAGATAACATAGCGCATGAACCAGGAGAAATGAGTAGAGAAATTCCATTTGTATACACAACGAAAAGACAGCTGACGATTACTTTCAATGGTATGGGTGACGCTGACATGATGTATCGCATATTGGATCAACTCGGTGAACTAGGCATAAAAGCGACCTTCTTTCTACCGGGTATGCGTGTTGCAGAAGAGCCGAATATTGCTAAAGAAATTGTAGCCCGTGGTCATGATGTCCAAAACAACACGTTAAACCGCAACGACCTCACCAAGCTCTCCTATGATGAAATCTACCAAGAAATTAACTTAGCAAACGAAGTAATACAAGAAAAAACAGGCGTCACCCCGAAATACATTCGCACGAAATCAGGCGAATATAATGATGATGTTCGACTTGCCGCTACCGAAGCGGGACTTGATGCGGTTATATATTACAGTGCCAACCCACAGGATTGGGATATGAAAAGTGCCGAGGCGATTGCTGATTATGTCTCTAAATATATTACCCGTGGTGGCATTATTACGTTAAACGCAGACATCAATCCGGCTGTTGTTGATGCGCTCCCGCTTATATATGACCAAGTAAAAGATACTGGCTATGAGCTGGTGACGTTAAGCCAACTAGTAGAAGAAGGTAGCGAACGTAAACCGCTGGAAGAAATAGAAGGCTATGATGCGGCCCAAATCAATCCCAATTATGATGCGGCTGAGCCAGAAGTGATAGAGTTGCTAGATCAAAACAAAAAGCAAATTGCACTGACATTTGATGACTGGGGAAGAGATAAGCGGATCACGAGAATTCTCGATATATTAGCAGAACAAAATGTAAAAGCAACCTTTTTCTTACGTGCCGATGGTGTGGAAGCAAACCCGAACTTAGCAGCAGCAATCGAGGCTGAAGGGCATGATATTGCTAACCATACGTACAGCCATCCTGTTTTAACGGGAATGGCTCAGGACAAAATTCAGCAGGAAATTGTCAAGGCGCACCAAGTGTTAACTTATGCGTTACAAAAACAGCCGTTAATGATATTCCGACCACCTACTGGGGAGATTGACGAGCCGTCAGCACAAGCGATTGCGGCAACCGGCTATAAAAAAATTGTTCTGTATGATGTAACGACGTTGGATTGGGATGTGAATCACCATGCCGACCATATTATTAATGGATCACTCGAGCAAACGAAGAACGGTAGTATTATCTTGTTGCACTTGCAGGATGAACTGTATACCGCTGATGCATTGCCGACGATCATAACGAAATTAAAAAGCAAAGGTTATGAATTTGTTTTATTGTCAGATGTACTAGGCTTAAACTAACCTGCTCTTATAAGGATGAGTATAATGGAATTGTTCGATAAAATTAATCAAAGAAGTGCGAAGATAGCGATCATAGGTTTAGGGTATGTTGGCCTACCACTGGCGGTTGCATTTGCTAAAAAAGCAGAAGTGATTGGCTTTGACGTTGACGAGCAAAAAATCAAAGACTATAAAAATGGGATTGATCCGACTGGTGACACAGGAACGGAGGCGATTCGAGAGTCACCGATGGAATTTACGGCAGATGAAAGCCGTCTAACCGAAGCGAGTCTTTACATTGTGACTGTACCAACACCGATAAATATCGATAAAGTACCAGATTTACACTATGTGGAAGCAGCAACTAGAACCATCGGTCGAAACATGAGTGAAGGTGCGATTGTTGTCTATGAATCTACCGTTTATCCCGGTGTTACCGAGGAAATTTGTGTGCCGATTTTAGAAGCAGAATCAGGTCTTAGCTACGGCGCTGATTTTAAAGTTGGCTATTCGCCTGAGCGGATTAATCCTGGTGATAAAATTCACCGCCTTGATAATATTATCAAAATCGTTTCCGGTATGGATGAGGAAACGTTGGATACGGTAGCGAGCATTTACGAACTGATTATCGAAGCAGGTGTGTATCGTGCCGAAAGCATCAAAATTGCTGAGTCTGCGAAAGTAATCGAAAATGCCCAGCGTGATATTAATATTGCGTTTATGAATGAGCTGTCAATGTTGTTTAACAAAATGGGTGTGGATACACAAGCGGTACTAAGGGCGGCGGGAACGAAGTGGAACTTTCTTGACTTCAAGCCTGGTCTCGTTGGTGGCCATTGCATCGGCATTGATCCGTATTATTTAACGTATAAGGCGGAAGGCACTGGCTATCATTCTAAAATTATTCTTGCCGGACGTCACGTCAATGATGCGATGGGTAAATATGTCGCTAGTGAAATTATTAAAATATTAGTTAGGCAAAAAGAAGATATGAAACATTTGAAAATTGGTGTGCTCGGTGTTGCATATAAGGAAAATTGTCCCGATATTCGCAATTCAAAAGTGATCGACATTATTAATGAATTAACGGAATATGGGATTACGACGGTTGTCGCTGATCCGGTTGTTAATGCGCAGCACGTCACGCACGAATACAATCTCGACATGGTCGACATCTCGGAATTGAAAGATGCAAATGTGATTGTGCTTGCTGTGCCACATGCGCAATTTGCCAGCATGCAATCGTCCGATTTTAAGCCACATTTCACGACGGATCAGAAACGAATTTTCATCGACATCAAAGGCTTCTACAATAAAACTGATTTCGAAAATGAAGGCTACTATTATTGGAGTTTATAAGTGCGTGTTCAAAAGGTTCCTTTTTTACACCGAGAAGATTGGATGAAGTTAGAAAAAGAGGACCGGAGACAGAACCTACGTGAGGATCCGATTTCGGCTGGATCCACTATTCGATGTTGATAGGCTGCTTGCGTAATCATTGTGATTAATTGGGACTGTTTGAATCACCTCTATAAAATGATTGTTGTGAATGCTGTTTATCCACTCAAATCAAGATAGGAGAGGGTGTCGATGACTCGTAAAAAGAATAAGCGTAATCGTAATCGAGAGGTGCTAACAGAAATAAAGTCAGACCGCAGAATTCTATCCAAAGTACCGGATCCAGAGCAAATGCGTTTGTCTGCTGATCGGCGTACGATTAGTCGTCAGCGATATAATGAACTGAACAGTGTGGCGCGTGATGCGAAAGACAAACACGATTTTGGTGTGCGCTATAACGCTAATTTTCGTGTCAATATCGCTACGATAGGCAAACGCAAGCTGGATGCACGAGTGACCGATATTTCCGTTAGCGGCATGCTCGTTGAACTACCTGCCGATCGTTCGAATCTCAATTTAGGTGACAAGGTTCATCTTCGGTTTAAAATTCCGCCAGGCACGATGCCGGAAGGGTTTGAAACGAACGTGAAGATGTCGGCCACTGTTGTCCGTACGTTCACAGAAGAGCGTTCTGGTATTGAAAGGAGAATGATCGCCTTTGAATTCAGCGTGCCACTTTATAAATATGTGAAGCGAAAGCGTTGGGGCTTATCTATTTCAGCGGCGAGCTTACTCTTGCTGATGGCTTCTGTCGTGATCGTGTTGATGCGTGTCGAGTCGATGATTTATTTAAAATATAATTACACGTTGTACTTGTACAGTATTATTGCTGCCACATTTTTATTAAGTCGTTATTTGTTTGGCGCGATGTACAAACCAGTCCCGATCAACCGGGATTTTACGCCAGGCGTGTCGATTATTATTCCGTGCTTTAATGAGGAAGACTGGATTGATCGCACGATTCTTAGCTGTATTAACCAGGAATATCCTGTCGATAAGTTAGAAGTAATCGTTGTCGATGACCAGTCTTCGGATGGCTCGGTGAAAAAAATTCGCGAAACGATTGCGCGATTGCAAAAGGAAGCAAACAGCTTTCAAACCACCGACCGGGTGCAATTAGTGGCGATGCCAGAAAACGGTGGTAAACGGGAAGCGCTCGTAAAAGGCATTGATATCGCTAAGCATGACTTGGTCGTGTTCGTTGATTCGGACAGCTTTTTGGAAAATTCAGCGATCCGACATCTTGTCCAACCGTTTCAAGATCCGCGAATGGGTGGTGTTGCCGGACGGACCGATGTGGAAAACAAATATACGAACTTTTTAACAAAGCTGCAAACGGTTCGATATTATGTTGCTTTCCGGGTGATGAAAGCGGCGGAATCGATTTTTGATAGTGTGACATGTTTATCAGGACCGCTTTCGTGTTATCGCAAAGACCTTGTCCAGCGTAATTCTAGGAAGTGGTTGGATCAAAAGTTCCTCGGACAACCAGCGACGTTTGGGGACGACCGCAGTATGACGAATTATATATTGGAAACACACCGTACCGCATATCAAGATAGCGCGATTTGCTCGACGATTGTACCGTCAAAAATGAATGTTTTTTTGAAACAACAAATGCGTTGGAAGCGGTCGTGGTTACGTGAATCACTACGGGCGGGTTCGTTTATTTGGCGCAAGGAACCGTTTATGTCGTTGTTTTTTTATATTGGTTTACTCGTGCCAATTGCAGCACCGATTATCGTGGTGCATAACTTATTTTGGGTACCAATCGTGTACGGTATTTTCCCGTCGACGTTTTTGATGGGGCTTTTGTTAATGGCCTTACTGATGAGCTTTGCGCACTTATTGTTCCGCCGCAGTAAGCTCTGGGTATTTGGACTTGTGTTTTGCTTGTTTTATGAACTCGTGCTGTTATGGCAAATGCCAGTTGCGTGGGTGACGTTTTGGAAATCAACGTGGGGAACGCGCGATACACCGCAGGACGTGGAAGCGAAGCAGAAGAAAAGTGCCAAGAGATTTGGGCTGTTTTCTAAACGAAGTCGTGCGCATATGAAATAAGTGTAAGGTGCCTAAGCTTCACGATGCTTTTTTCCTAGAACAGATAAGGAAAAGCGATTTGCTCCTCGATAAAAGTGCGTGTTCAAAAAGTTCCGTTATTAACACCGAGATGATTGGATGAAGCTAGAAAAGGACCGGAGCGTAGACAGAACTTACGTGAGGAGCGGATTTTTCGACTGCATCCAATGTACGGGGTGCGTAATCATTGTGATTAATTGGGACTTTTTGAACAACCTTTAAAAGCATACATGAACGAAAATTCTAGATAGTAAGGAATGTGGCTTGATGGTCGGTAAAAAGAATTCAAACCAAACGTTAGACTATCAAAAAAAGAATCGAAGAAAGCGCGTAAGAACCGTGCTGCAATTGCTGTTCTTACTCGCCATCTTTGGCTTACTGATTGATGTTGCGATTCATAATGAACGCTACATAGAGCCGGATAAGTCAACGTGGACGAATCGTGACGGATTTGTTGCGCTGTCTTATTTCGGTGTTAGCCGGTCTGGTACGCCAACGTTAATTTCGCGTCAGCAGCTGGACAAGCATTTCGATGCGCTGAAGGAACAAGGATACGAGACGATTTCACAGGAGGACATTCTTAATTTTTACTATAACAAAGGGACACTTCCAGACAAAGCGATCTATCTTGCGTTTGAAGATGGTCGTAACGATTCTAGTATTTTTACGCAACCGCTGTTAGAAAAGTATAATTATAAAGCGACGGTTATGACCTATGCGAACAAGTTTAATAAAAGAGAATTCAAGTTTTTACAGCCGAAAGATTTGTTAGAAATGCGAGAATCTGGTTTTTGGGAGCTTGGCAGTAATGGCTACCGGCTGACATACATTAATATCCTCGACCGTTTTGATCAGTATTTGGGTGTGTTAGATGAAGAAGATTTTCAGGATGTGCAGGCTAAATCGTACACCCACTATTTAATGGATTTTATTCGCGATGAAAATGCTATTCCAATCGAGAATCGCTCAGAGATGGAAGCGCGCATTGATGAAGATTACCGGCTCATGCATGATATATATATGGAAGCGTTAGGTTTTGTGCCACGGGTATATACCATCATGCACGCGAATGCACTGTATAATGGTATGAATCAGCTTGTTGATGATGCAAATGATGCGAATATCCGTGAAAATTTTCAACTGCATTTTAACCGTGAGGGTTTTGCCTTCAACCATAAAGCACGAGATGTGTATGATTTGACGCGTGTGCAACCGGCACCGCACTGGTCGGTCAATCATCTGCTTATGAAGTTGCAGGAAGATACGAAGCAAAAGATGAACTTTTTCCAAGGTGATGCGGACCTCGCAGCGGAATGGGAGCTTGTTAATGGCGTCGCAGAGTTTACCGGTAATAAGATTATTTTAACGTCACCCTGGAATGCAGTGGGTATATTATATTTAAAAAATAGTGACACGTTTGACCGCGATCTGACATTTCGGGTGACAACGGATAGTGTCCCAGAAGGAAAGCAGTCTGTGTATTTGCGCTATGATAAACAAGCGGACACGTACGTGCGGATTGTCGTAGAAAGTCATCAGGTGTCGGTCGTGCAAAAGCTCGCTGGTGAAGAGGAGCAGGTACTGTCGACCGCAGAAACGGCACCAACAAAACAGAAGCAGCTGGAGATTAAAATTGATGATAACCTTGTTACCGTATCGAATGACAGGCAAGTTATTTTAGAAAATATTGCAGTCGATGCTGCGCTAGCATCAGGAGGGGTCGCTTTGTCAGCCGCGCCTAAGGTGACGATTGAAGAAGATCAGGTGCTTGACGATATTTATTATAAAGGCCAGACGATTTATGATAGTGTTTATTATGATATTGAAATTGAAGCAAGTGGGGAAAATAGCGGGAAAGATCCAGAGCGATTGTTCGCAAATTCCTATAACGGCTTTGAAAAGCAGGTACATCAAGTGAAAACGTTGGTAGACCGGGTGATTGATTGGACGATTGCCACGTTCTAGGTGCATATGGGGGTTTGTGGAAATGGTAAGAGCAAGGCGGCGGAAAAAAGTGCGGAAGTTGAACAAGCTGATCATTATTCCGGCGTTGTTCGTGATTGTAGTGACGATTTGTGTTAATTTGATTTGGCAATTGGACATGCCTGACGTATTTGTTGACAGCAGTACGCGTGATTCTGGCGGTCGTGGAGCTGAGACGTTGGTAGGAGAACCAGAGCCGATGGAATTTTCTGCATGGCTCGCTGATTGGGAGTGGGCGGCAGGAATTGAAGATTTTAATATAGTATCAGAGGAAATGGCGAGCGTACAATTATTCGCTGCCTATTTTGATGAAAATAAGAAATTGTTATTAACCGATGATTTTTCCGAGATGCTGCCAAAGTTTGAAGAGGCGGTTGAAATCCTCGGTGCTGAAGAAGTCTATTTGACGGTCGTTAATGATACAGTTTTCGCTGCTGGTGGGTCGGTACAGAAAGATCCTGAATTGATTTCTGCGCTAATGAGAAATGAAGAAAGTCGAGCGAACCATATTGCAGAAATCGTGGGTCTCGTCTCGGACTATGATTTCGCTGGTGTTGAAATTGATTATGAAAAGATTCGGGAAGAAGACTGGGAGTTTGTTGTCGCTTTTTACCGGGAGCTGTATGAGGCGCTGACCGTAGCTGGGAAAGAACTACGAATTGTGCTCGAGCCAAGTGTGCCGGTGGAAAGCTTGTCGCTACCAGAGGGACCAACGTATGTGATGATGGCGTACAATTTATACGGCACCCATAGCGGCCCTGGTCCGAAAGCGGATGTTGCTTTGATTACGCAGGTTGCCGAGAAACTGCAGACGTTGGAAGGAAACCATTATTTGGCGTTATCTGCAGGCGGATTTGCGTGGAGTGAGGATGGTAGCGTTCGTGCACTAACCGAGGTCGAAGCTGCTGCATCAGCGGCAATGAGCTCAGAACCAGTGCAGCGCGATAAGGCAAGTGGCGCTGTTCATTTTACGTATGTAGATGACGCTGGACGTGAGCAAATCGTGTGGTATGCGGATGACGAGACATTTAGTAAATGGATCAAAACCGCCCGCGAGCAAGGAATTAACCGGATTGCTCTATGGCGCCTTGGTGAGATTGAAGGATCTACGTTAGATGTGTTTAATGGGATGGATTAAGGGGAACGCGGGGTCAGTTCCCATAGCCGTCAAGCTAAGCAGGAAACAAGGGGTCAGATCTCTCGTTCCCCGAAAAGGGAAATTTTTAAAATATGGAACGAGAAACCTGACCCCGCGTTCCCCGCGTACTTATCCTGATAGGAATCATCATAACAAATTTGTGAAGCATGCAGAGCAAGCAGATAATCGATCAAAAAAAGAGTCAGCACCGATGCTGGCTCTTTTCTAATACTCCCTTTGACACATATAAGAATATACCCTGAATAACTTCTGATTCTCTACAAATACTCTATACGTATTGTAGTTGGTTAGGAGAATTTATATGAATATCAAAAAATCAATGAGGAGTGTTGTTATGGGAATTTTGAGTGGAAACCCTGCAAATGAACCGTTGCATTATGGCGAAGTTTTTGCTGCTTGGTCCTATGTGTTAACTGCGAAGGGTGCAATTGCGTGTTACCAGACCCAACTAAACCATGCAGGTGATGGAGATCTGAAAAAACTGCTTGAGGAAGCCATTCAAGGTGGACAGCAAGAAGTGAAGCAAGTTGAAACAGTGTTAAAAGAAAATGGCGTTGGTTTACCTGCGGCTCCACCAGAACGACCAAAGGCTTGTTTGGATGATATTCCCGTTGGCGCTCGGTTCCAAGACCAAGAAATTGCCGCTGTGTTATCGATGGATGTTGCTGCGGGATTAGTCGCATGTAGCACAATCATGGGGCAATCGATTAGAGAAGACATCGCCATGATGTTCGGGCAATTTCATGTACAAAAAGCAGCATTGGGAGCGAAAGTTCTTCGTCTTAACAAGGAAAAAGGTTGGTTGATACCACCACCGTTACATCATAGTAAAGCGGAAGACTGCTAATTATTTTTGGAGTGGAATGACCATTTTGAGACGGTCATTTTATGAAACAATGAGCCCAAAACGTGAGTTGTTTGGCGTTGCCGGACACTACGGCGCTTATCTGTGACAAAAGCGTCATATGTGGAATTGTGCGGTCACCAGCGCACTTATTTGAATAAAATGCTTGCTGTTATATGCTGTTTTTAGCAAATAAGGGCACTGGTGGCCGCCAAATAGTCAAAACCGGCATTTTAGGCAAAAATAAGTGCACCTGTGTCCGCGAAAATTCCTAGCTTGATTGTGTGTGGAACGAGGAACCTGACCCCTCGTTCCATTTGACCCCTCGTTCCATTAGATACAGAAAAGGCAGCCTAATGTTTGTAGGCTGCCTTTTCCATATTCCTGCCCGATAACTAAATTCTCGAGCGAGATCTTCACTTCTTGCCTCCGTTAAACATTACTAATCCCGAGGTCAATACAAAAACAATTGCGATTCTAACACTGACAAACCATTAACAAATTCCCATCAGGATCCTTAAAGTTAAACCAATGGCCATTCTCTATTTCGGTAACAAGTTCAACATTACGCTCTTTCAGGAATTGATAAGCTTTATGAATGTCATCCGTATTGAAATGAAAAGCAGGGTTTTTATATATGGATTCTTCATGATATATTTTACTGTCAAGAACAAGGTTTAATCCGTTATTATCGAGCGGAATACAACACAGATGACCTGCGATTATTTCATACTTAGGATCTAAATCAAGAATATAACAGTACCATTTTCGTGCATTTATAATGTTACTTACAGGGATGAATATCGCTCCAGCTTTGCTTGAAATAATACTCAAATTGTCACACTCCTTACAATATTGTATCTCTAGTATAGGAAAAGGCCGCCAAACAAGAATTTCTCCTTTGAAAAGACATATAAGTTTGTTGTTTTTAATTATATACTAATTTACAGAAAACAGGTTTTTATTAGGAAAATTTATGCCATTTCACCACACATTCTATCCGAAGTGAAACCCCACACCCACGTTACCCGTAAAAATATCAGAGGTGAACAGGATGAAATTCGAATCAAGAAAAGACTTGTGGCTAGCATTAATCGCGTGGGGTGCGATGCTATCTGGTGTTGTCTCGGGGATCTATGGCATTGTTTCAGGAAATCCGGGTGTTGGTAAAACGATCGTCATTGTCATCCTAGCATTCGTACTACCCATCTTCGTTATATGGATGGTGCATGGTACGCATTATATTCTGGAAGAGGACCAGCTGAAAATCAAATTCTTTCCATTCAAAAAAACAATCCCATATGAAAAGATGCGGTCTGTGAAAAAAACAACCAATCCATTATCGAGCCCAGCACCGTCATTAAAAAGAATAGAAATCACCTATGGCAGGTATGATTTTGCCTTGATTTCCCCGAAAGACCGGGACCTATTTATTAAAGAGTTAAAGCAGCGTTGCCCACATTTGGACGTGGAAGGTTGATGGGTGACGGAGTGGTTTCCACCATTCATCGTAAACATTTCACAGATATTGACGAAAATCGGTAAGTGACAGCGCACCCCACAACCTGGAACGAGAGAACTGACCCCTAGTTCCCCCCCCCTAGTTCCCCGAAGCAATCGATCCGAATAATGTAGGCAATATTTACAAACAATACCTTTAATCTATGCATAGAGGTGATTGTAAATTTTGAGACAAAATAAGGTGTCTTTGCTCGTTTGGATGGGAGTAGCAAGTGCTGTACTGTCGAGTATATTTAGTGCAGTTATTATCAATATGGTATTGAGGAACTTTGATAAGATATCTAATATTCAAAACGAATTACTTAAGTACATTGAAAAAGGGACTCAATGAGTCCTTTTTTCTATGGTCCTGAATAACTATTAATGCTAATTTGTAAGTATTTATAAATATAAATGCAAAAAACTGGTAAACGAAGGTCTATAGCACAACAACTCTATATATTGACCAATGGAACGAGAGACCTGACGATTCGTGTTACTTTAGCTGTATTCCTAAATGTATTTTCTTGAATCAAAAATGATAAGTACAAAAAGAAAAAGTGGACATAGAACGACAAACCTGACCCCTTGTTCCGCCAACAAAAATCCTCTAAAAGAAGAGGAATAATTAGAGTTTATCGTTCATATAATATATCTGAATTGTGTATTTTAGAATTTTATGTGTGCAAAGTTCTCAAAATTAATATCCTTGGGCATTTTACCTTGAACCATTAGATCTTTTAGTGCGGTCATAGTAATTGAAACGTCTAGATCTAATAATTTTTCATCGTCATTATCATACGTGAAGTAGGGGACATTGCGAATGACATAATTTGTGCCATTAATATTCCAATGTACATCTTGCGTTAAAACTGGTTGGCTACTCAATACGTTAACCTCCCTGGTTTTCGTAGACATTTTTTCTCATCCCCTTGTATGTTTAATTCTAACTAATTTGATTAAGTTTTATACCTTATAGTTATATATTCAACATTTAATTGTTTTGTCCTTCTTGCTTTTTTTGTTCTTCTAACAATTTTTTATAAAGATCTTGGATTCCATTTTCTTGTTTTTTACTAAGCGTAATCTTTGATGTCATCTGTTTAGTAGGTGCATTTCGGAATGCAACGGTAATGGATTTGATATATCTATTCCCGCGATTTCCTTTCTTGAAACTGATTGCCAATTTGTAATGACTGGGATCTGCTACTTTAGCTGTTGTGTAGGTTAGTTCGGTGTAACCCTTGTATTGCGCTTTTAGAACGGTGTCTGTTTGTACTATTCTGTTAACCATACTTATGAGGTGACTTGTATCATTAGAACCTTCGCGTAGAAGTAATTGGTCCTTAGAGTGATCAGTAATTACAACAATCTTTTTATCTAACAACTCCCTGAAGCTCTTATCACCAACTAGGTCATTCTTTATTAAAATGATTTCTTCTTTTTGTCCATCATTTAAATAAGATAGGTCTTCTCCCTTTTCCGCACCTCGTAAATTAGGTTTTGTATATTTAGCTGCAATTTGCTGGATCTCCAAAGTTTGTTCATCACCAAACTCAATTACATCATCAATTTCTAGGGTTTCCCCATCTTCAAAAACAACAAAGAAGGTTTTCGACAAGTCGTTACACGTCCTTTATACCGATCAATTAGAGTTAAGTATATCATAAAAATCAACACTGTTACCGACCAATTTTGACAATAAATTCCTTGGTCTGACAGAGGTGAAAGATAACTTTATTCTAATTATTAGTAAGTGACTAGGCCCGCCCAACAAGATTGTTATATTTCGTTAATTTGTGAGCTTTCTTTAATAATAGAAAAAGCAAGACAAATAATTTTTGCTTTAGAAATAAGACTGGAGAATCTTTCAATTCATTTGCTGTGTTAACAATAACTAGAGTGATTGGGTCAGGTTCCTTCGGCGCTGATGAAACGAGGAACCTGACCCCGCGTCCCCCCCGTGCTTCGAAACGAGGGGTCAGCTCTGTTGTGCCAGTGGAACGAGAAACCTGACCCCGCGTTCCCCTTATCCAAAATACATGCGAAATCCAATCACTACTAATACAACCGACAACATCTGCATAATCACTTTGCCTGGTATTTTTCGTGATAGTAGGACGCCTAGTTGGGAGCCTGCTATTACTCCGATTCCGCCCCATACTACTGTCATCCAGTCGATGCTGCTGTAGAAGAGTTGTGAGATGACGCCTACTGATGAGTAAAGGCATAAGGAAAAAATGCTGGTTGCTGTTGCGTTATGGGTAGGAACTTTAAATAAGTAAATTAAGATTGGGACGAGTAACCAGCCGCCACCAATGCCTAGATAGCTAGACAAAATCCCCATGAAGAAACCTAGTGGGATTAGCCATTTGGACTGAGTTGCCTCCGTAATTTTTTCAGCTGGTTCTGTTGTTGAATCAGTTAAATCTTCAGCTTTTTCGCGTGCCACACGTGCCAGCTTCTGTTTTTTACTTGATGGTAAGTTTTTGCTGAATAAAAAGATACCTAGCGCTACTAATATTGTTGCGAAAACAACGTAAAAGTATTGGGAGGAGTAAACTTGAAGTAGCCAAACCCCGAGAATTGAACCTGGCAATGCACTGATCCCAATTGTGAGCCCGGTTTTGTATCGAATATTTTTCTGCTTTGCATATCCAACAACGCCTGATAGCGAGTTGATCAGTACGATTACTAACCCTGAACCAGCAGCGATGGCAGGATCCATGTGTAGAATAAGTAATAAAGCTGGCACAAAGATAAACCCGCCGCCAGCACCGACGATGGTTCCGTAGCCTCCGGCGATGATACCGATGAGGAGTAATAATAATCCTGTTGTTACATCCATACTAGTTGCCCCCTATTTGTTTTGCCTATTAATCATCTCAGAATTTTCCGTCTGTGCATATTCACGATTTGTTATAGGGTATAACTAAAAAAATCAACAGGTTGTCTGGCTTGTGTAGACAAAAGTATTGTAAACTAGTAAGTAACGATAGGTATTTACTAAAGGATGTGGATGTAAGTGGACAATAAACAAAGCTCTTGCTGCGCTGGAAGTAGAAATGATTTAGACAACACAACAAATGCAGAGAAACAAACAGAGCATATAGCACAAAGCAGCCAGATTAAATATAAAGAAAAGATGGTATACCTTCCTGGTGGAGAATTTTTAATGGGTACAGAAGACAATCAAGGCTTTCCGGCAGATGGAGAAGGACCAATTAGAAAAGTTACAGTGGGCCCATTTTCTATAGATGCGTATGCTGTTACTAATCAGGAATTTAGTGAGTTTGTAAAAGAGACAGGCTATGTAACAGAATCGGAGGATTTTGGTTGGTCATTTGTATTTTATAAATTAATCCCAGAGCACTTGTTAGAAAAAACAAAGCAATTACCACAAACGCCATGGTGGTTTGCGGTGGATGAAGCTTACTGGTATCAGCCAGAGGGACCGGGCTCAATGATTGAAGATCGGATGGACCATCCGGTCATACAGGTAAGTTGGAATGATGCGATAGCTTTTTGTAAATGGGCTGGAAAACGTCTGCCAACAGAGGCGGAGTGGGAGTATGCTGCACGAGGTGGTCTTGAGCAGAAGCTATATGCTTGGGGGGATGAACTCACGCCGAACGGTGAGCACTATTGTAATATTTGGCAAGGTGATTTTCCGAGAGAGAATACGGAAGAAGATGGCTATTTGAGTACAGCGCCTGCAAAATCATTTCCGGCTAACGGCTATGGGTTATACAATGTTGCGGGTAATGTCTGGGAATGGTGTGCGGACTGGTTTAATCAAACACAGGATTTATCACAACTAGTTAATCCTGTCGGGCCAATCACGGGTCAATCGAAAGTGATGCGTGGTGGTTCGTATCTTTGCCATAAATCGTATTGTAACCGGTACCGAGTAGCGGCGCGAAGTTCTAATACGATCGACAGTGCCACAGGTAATTTAGGCTTTCGTTGTGTCGTGGATGGCTAAAATGAAAGGGGGAACGAGGGGTCAGTTCTGTTGTTCCAGTGGAACGAGAGAACTGACCCCGCGTTCCACTATTCTTTCCGGATAAATTCCATGAAGGATTTAACGCTTTTTTTTGTGAATTTTTTAGACGTCCATACCATCCATAGATTGCGCTTTAATGTTGCGTCGCGAATTTTTATTTCGCGTAAAAAACCTAGCTCTATTTCACGAGCAACTGTTAGCCTGGAGACGATGCTTACGCCTAACCCTGCTTCTACCGCACTTTTGATCGATTGGGTGCTGCCGAGTTCCATATAGCTTTCGACCTTATCTAATATACCCCAATCATGTAAAAAGTTTTCGATGATAGCCCTTGTACCTGATGTAGGCTCTCTCCAAATCATTCGCTCTTGAACTATTTCCTCGATTTCAATCTCACTTCTTTTGCTCCAAGGGTGATCAGGTGCGTGGATGAGAACGAGCTCATCTTCTTTTACTTTATCGATTGATAATTTGGGATCATCTACAAGGCCTTCCACTAAGGCAAGGTCGATCATATCGTCAGCCAGAAGCTCTAGCACCTTTGGGGTATTGTCTATATATAAGGATACATGAAAGTCGGGATTATTCTTTTTAAATTTGCCGAGTAAATCGGGAAGTAGGTATTCTCCAATCGTTAGACTGGCACCTATTTTTAAAGTTTCTTCATACCCTTCCATATTGGCAGCAACAGCATCTTTTGATTGATAGAAATCTTGAACAATCGACTTGGCGAACGGATATAGCACATTGCCGCTGTCGGTAAGTGTTAATCGACCATCTTTACGATTGAATAGAAGTGCGCCGTATTCCGTTTCGATTTGATGTATTTGCTTTGTAATTGCTGGTTGGGATAAATATAAAGTTTTAGCAGCCTGATTAATGCTACCCGTCTCCACTACGAGACAGAATGTTTTTAATACTAGGATATTCATCTGTTTGGCCCCTTTATCTAGTGCCCCATCTTTTTGTTCATTATATATGGATGGTGATAGAGAGACAAGGGGTCAGTTCTGTTGTTCCGCTTTAGCTTTATTCAATTAACACTGCTAATTATTTCTTTTCGACGATGAGATTCGAACCTATCTTACACAGATGGGGGGATTAAATAACAGTGCGTTTCAACAACAAAAGAGCAAAGAAATGAGATTATTTTAGAATAAAAAGTAGAAGGCGTGTCACTGGGCCATTTAACTAGAAATACAGGAACATCCAAAAGTGTCATTTCCCGAATGCAGTGCCAGTGGAACGAGGAAACTGACCCCTCGTTCCCCGAAAATTATAAAAGTAGGTGATGATAGTGAAAATAGAAGAACTTATTAATGATAATCATACTACCTTTAGTGAAGGGGAGAAGGTGTTAGCGAAGTTTATTTTGGAAAATAAAGAGGCAATCTATGAGTTGGGGATTAATGAACTTGCTAAAAAAAGCTTGAGTTCTAAATCTTCTGTATTACGATTTGCGCAAAAGTTGGGGTTTTCTGGGTATACGGAAATGCGAAACTTTATGAAGTGGGAAAATCAATTAGCCGAAAATCCTATTACGCAAGAAGATTTCGGGAAAATACTGATTAACAATGTAGAGCAAACGGTCAATCAGATGAACAATATGGATCTTGGTAAAATTTGTGAAGTGATTGAAAAAAGTGCAAATGTCTATATTACCGGGACTGGTCTCATGCAGCAAAGTTTGGCGCAAGAAATGCAAAGGATGTTTTTGGGGATCGGTAAAAACATGCAAATTTTTCCTATGGACATAAGTACAAATATATATCAATTGGTAACGGAAAGGCTTGCAGAAGAAGACCTACTTATTATATTTTCAGGTTCAGGGAACAATGCAGCGCTTAAGGAGGCGCTTAGTATTCCTTTGCTAAAGAACGTAAAGATTCTTGCAATAACAGGATCACATCACAATTGGTTGATGAATAATGCTGATTTTGGAATTTCAGTAAATGTAAATAGTCAATCGACAGTAATTAGCAATTGGTTTTCTTCGTCGAGTGGTTTTCACATTGTTATTGAAATCCTAGCTTATAATTATTTTGAATATAAGAATAAAGCATTGAAGAATAAGTGACGGTTGGACAAGGGTTTTAGGGTTATTACATGCTATTGTGATTGCACTTGTTTCAAGGATGTTTTTCTAAATGGTTGTTGCCGGGGGTGGTGGTGAGCCGTTGACGGCCACCACGGCGCTTATCTGTGACAAAAGCGGCATTAATAGAATTGTGCGGCCACCAGCGCACTTATTTGGGTGAATCGGATGTTTCAGTATGCTGTTATTAGTAAATAAGTGCTGTGGTGGCCGTCAAATTAGCAAAACTGGTATTACAGGCAAAATAAGCGCTTGTGTGGCCGCCAAATCCTTACCGCTTTCATAGTGTTTCTTTGATAACTTCCGGGAGAAGCACGATATCGGTAGATCTCATCGATGATGCCCAGTCAGAACTGTCGAAAGCGGCCCGCAATCGGTAGAACTCACGGGAATGTCCATTCAGAACTGTCGAAAGCAGCCCACATTCGGTAGATCTCACGGTGATGTCCAGTCAGAACTGTCGAAAGCGGCCTACCACACTTCGCCAACCACTCCGCCTCCCGCATAAATCACACGGCGTAAGCTCATTCGTCAACATTGTTTCCAATTACCCATGTAAAAACGCGATCTCAATTGAATAAAGCAATACTACCAAAGCAAAACTCCCATGCAAAATGGAAGTTTTGCTTTTTTCATTAATTACCACATTAAACTTTTAAAAAGACAAAAGATAACAAAAAAGCCCCAGCGTCTCCCGCCGTGTGCTCAACGAATCCAATGCAAAATCACCCCACCGTGGATGACCAAGCCGCCCGACCCACCCCTCACCCCTCACCGATGCCAGGCCCTGATCATCCCACCCCCCGCATTCCTTCCCAATCCATGAAACCGTTTCCCAAAGTCCCTCCAAACCCTTCTTTTCCAACTTATCATCACCTATAATTTATTGTACAACAGAGAAATGCTTGCGGAAGGAGATGCATGAATGAAAGCGATTCAAGTTATGTTTGATACGTTAAAACGAAATTATTTAAGTCCATATGATACTTCTGATGTAAGTACACCTAACTTTGACCGGTTAAAGAGAAAATCGGTTCAATTCGATAACTTCTTTGCTGGAAGTTTACCTTGTATGCCGGCGAGAAGAGATTTGCAAACGGGACGTTACAATTTCCTGCATCGTGGATGGGGGCCGATTGAGCCTTTTGATGACTCGATGCCTGAAATTTTGAAACAAAGTGGCGTATACACACACCTTGTTACGGATCATAAACATTACTGGCGAGATGGTGGCGCTACTTATCATACACGCTATTCTTCCTACGAATTGATTCGTGGCCAGGAAGGCGACAATTGGAAGGCAAGAGTTAATAAGAATATGGAAGTAGAAGGGTTAGAAAACCTTCCTGATTTTGCGAAAAAACGAAAAGCGGGAAGTATTTCACAAGATCTAGTTAACCGCGAATACATGCAAAATGAGGAAGATCATTCGTTATATAGAACTGTTGAGGCAGGTTTGGAATTCCTTAGAGATAACAAAAACGAAGATCAATGGTTTTTACAAATAGAATGCTTTGATCCGCACGAGCCATTCTTTGTACCAGAACAATATTTGAACATGTATGGCATCACTCAAGATGAATTTAATGGCTGGTTATTATATTCACACGATGATTTTACTCCAGAAAAAACAGAGACGGTTAAAGGATATTATAAAGCGCTAGTTACGATGTGTGATGCATATTTAGGAAAAGTACTCGACTTTATGGACGAAAACAACATGTGGGACGATACGATGTTGATCGTTAATACCGATCACGGTCTACTGCTAGGTGAACATGAGTGGTGGGGCAAAAACATCATGCCGGTATACAACGAAATTGCGCATTTACCGTTCTTTATATGGAATCCACAAGTAGGCGTCCAAAATGAAACGAGAAATCAGTTAGCGCAAAATATTGATGTACCAGCTACCTTGTTAGAATACTTTGGTTTGGATATCCCGGAATTCATGCAAGGCAAGCCACTTCGTTCGGTTATTGAATCGGAAGAGGTCATACATGACGCTGCTTTATTTGGTACGTTTGGTAGCAATATTAATGTCGTTGATGAAGACCATGTCTACATGCGAGGGCCAATGCCTGGGAATGAGGAGTATCTTCATGAGTACACCTTAATGCCAATGCGAATGAATCGGCGCTTTACAGCAGATGAACTAGCGGGTGCTGAACTCGATAATTCCTTCGCATTTACGAAAGGGATTAGCACATTAAAGATGAAGACGACCGATTGGATGGCTAAAAGTTATCAGCGGTTTGGCAATAAATTATTTCATTATAAACAAGATCCGAACCAAGAAAATCCATTAGATGATCCTGTCAAAGAGTTTGAAATGATAACAAAACTAAAGCGAATCATGAAAGAAAATGAAGCTCCAGATTCCCTGTATAGCTATTATGGGCTGGATCAAATAAATAGTATCGAGGACTTAGTAGCAGAACATAAGGTCCTTGATCGCAAGCAAGCAATTGTTTGTGAAGATATTAAATTCTCCAATCACAGTGTGAAAGAAGGGTATCTTGCAGTCGTCTTTTCGATCAAAGACAAAGCGAAAGTCGCATTGTTGCAATCAGATTTTAAAAAAGTTAACCAATCTGCTCTGATTTCAGCTGCGCATCTGAAGAGCTGGATCAAGGAACACATCGATGGAGAAGAGCGTGCTTTTGTCTACTATCAATTGGATATGGCGCTTCGAGTGGACTAGGTTTTTTATCAAATAGGAAGGGAGAGATCATAGATGCCTTTACAGAAAGATTTCTTATGGGGCGGTGCCGTCGCAGCGAACCAAGCAGAAGGTGCCTATAAAAAAGGCGGAAAAGGAATGGCGTTGGTGGATATTTTGCCATCAGGAAAAGAACGTTGGGATGCTTTATTTCATCCTAACAAGGTGTTAGAGACAACGTATCACCATTATCCAAGCCACGAGGCAATTGATTTCTATCATAGCTATAAAGAAGATATTAAGTTATTCGCCGAAATGGGTTTTAAGGTGTTTCGTACATCGATTTCATGGCCACGTATTTTTCCAAACGGAGATGAACTAGAGCCAAATGAAGCGGGTCTTCAATTTTATGACGATTTGTTCGCAGAATGTCAGAAGTATGGGATTGAGCCATTGGTTACCTTAAATCATTTCGATACACCGCTCTATTTAGTAACAGAATATGGTGGCTGGCGAAATCGTAAGTTAGTGGAGTTTTACGAGCGCTATGCGAAGGTTGTGTTCGAACGTTACAAGGATAAGGTGAAATATTGGTTAACCTTCAATGAAATTAATATGCTACTTCACATTCCGTTCTTTGGTGGCGGTCTAATCATCGATGAAGATGAGAATGCAGACCAAGTAAAGTTTCAAGCAGCACACCATCAGCTTGTTGCCTCTAGTTTGGCAACAAAAGCGGCAAGAGAAATTAATGGGGACAAATTTATGATCGGCTGTATGTTAGCGGCTGGTGAAATCTATCCTTATTCTTGCCATCCGGAAGATCTATTGAAATCGGTAAAAGAAAACCAAAAGCAATATTTCTTTATCGATGTCCAATCTCGTGGGGCTTATCCATCTTACACCACACGAATGTTTCGTGAATTGAATGTTGAACTGAAGATGAAAGAGGGCGATGAATCCTTACTAAAGGAATATCCAGTTGATTTCATTTCGTTTTCCTACTATTCATCACGATTAACTAGTGCCGATCCGGAAATAAATGCAGGTGAAAAATCTGGTAACGCATTTGGTTCATTAGATAATCCACATCTTGAAGCATCAGAGTGGGGCTGGCAAATTGATCCGGTTGGTTTACGCGTAACGATGAATAACTTGTACGATCGTTATCAGAAACCGTTGTTCATTGTAGAAAATGGCTTAGGAGCAGTGGACAAATTGGAGAATGGCACGGTTGCGGATGATTATCGTATTGACTATATGCGCGACCATCTGAAACAAATGATCGAAGCAGTCGATGATGGCGTTGAATTATTAGGCTATACATCTTGGGGCTGTATCGACATTGTTAGTGCAGGATCTGGTGAAATGAAAAAACGCTACGGTTTCATTTATGTCGATCGAGATAATGAAGGAAATGGTACAGGTAAACGCTATAAGAAAAAATCATTTGATTGGTATAAGAAAGTGATTGAAACAAATGGGACGGATTTATAAATTCGCCTAGAAAACTATATGGTGGTAGCATTATTGCACGATTTAAAAGGGGGTTCAGCAAGAGATAATCCGCTACAAGACACGCATTATCTCTTGCTTTAAAAATTGATAGGAGAAAGAAGGGGTTAGCATGAAATACGAACAGTTGGCAAAAGACATTATTAAAAATGTCGGCGGAAAAGAAAACGTTAACAGTGTTGTCCATTGTGTCACGCGGCTGCGTTTTAAATTAAAAGACGAAGATAAGGCGAACACGGATGTGTTAAAAAATATGGATGGTATTGTTACGGTTATGAAAAGTGGTGGCCAATATCAAGTGGTCATTGGGAACCATGTACCTGATGTTTATAAGGCAGTACTAGCTGCTGGAGGTTTTGACACCGAATCATCATCAGATGATGAAGAGAATGGCGAAAAACAAAGTTTGTTTAACCAATTTGTTGATATGATATCTGGAATATTTGCACCAGTACTCGGTGTATTAGCTGCTACGGGAATGATTAAAGGTTTTAATGCTTTGTTTGTTGCACTCGAATGGTACCCGAATACATCTGGAACTTATTATATTTTACATGCTATTGGCGATTCTTTGTTCTATTTCTTTCCTATTTTCTTAGGCTTTACAGCAATGAAAAAATTTGGTGGAAACCATTTTGTTGGTATGGCCATAGGTGCGGCGCTCGTTTATCCAACTTTGTCAGGTCTAACGAGTGGCGATCCGCTTTACACCTTATTTCAAGGAACATTATTTGAGTCACCTGTTTATATTACATTCCTTGGAATACCTGTAATTTTAATGAGTTATGCATCTTCTGTTATTCCGATTGTACTGGCAGCTTTCATTGGTGCGAAGTTGGAAAGATGGTTTACAAAAGTGATTCCTGATGTTGTAAAAACATTTCTTGTTCCATTTAGTACGTTATTAGTAGTTGTGCCACTTACTTTCCTAGTGATTGGGCCAATTGCTACGTGGGTTGGTGCGTTTTTAGGTCAAGGTACGAACTGGGCATATGAAGTAAGTCCACTATTGGCTGGTCTGATCCTTGGTGGTTTATGGCAAGTGTTTGTTATGTTTGGGCTTCACTGGGGTTTCATCCCAATCGCAATCAACAACCTGTCTGTAATGGGTTATGACTATATACTAGCAATGATTTCAGCAACATCTTTAGCAACAACTGGTGTAGTGCTAGGTGTAATGCTTAGAACTAAAAATCAAAAAATAAAAACACTCAGTATTCCGGCAGCTATTTCGGCAGTCTTTGGTGTATCAGAGCCGGCGCTTTACGGGATTACACTACCGTTAAAAAGACCATTCTTTATCACACTGATCACCTCTGCAGTTGGTGGCGTTATTATGGCAGCTGCGGGTACTAAAGTATATATGATGGGTGGACTTGGTGTATTTGGTATCCCGTCTAAAATTGGCCCTGAAGGTCTAGACGTCGGATTCTGGGGCGGTATGACCGCAATGGCAGTAAACTTGGTATTAGGTTTTATCCTTGCTTATTTCTTTGGTTTAAGTAAAAAGCAAAGAAGTGAAGAAACTAATAATCAACAAGCTACTACTAGTTCTACGGAGCGTAAAGACGAAGAAATTGTTAGTCCGCTTAAAGGAAATGTAATGCTATTATCTGAAGTTAAAGACGAGGCATTTTCAACTGGCGCACTTGGAAAAGGGCTGGCGATCGACCCTACGGAAGGGAAATTAATTTCACCAGTTGCAGGTACAGTGACTGCACTATTTCCAACGAATCATGCAGTAGGAATAACGACTGATTCTGGTGCTCAAATATTGATGCACATTGGATTGGATACGATTCAATTAGATGGAAAGCATTTTACTTCTTATGTTAAGCAAGGAGATCGGGTTGAAAAAGGCCAACAGCTTGTGGACTTTGATATTGAGCAAATCAAAAAAGCTGGTTATTCGGTTGTGACTCCTGTGCTTGTTACGAATAGTGCTGATTACAGTGAGATTGTTGTGACTCAATCTAAGACAGTAGAAGTTGGAGATCATTTTATAGAAGCGGTGATTGTTTAATGATGTTGTGACGTAACCTAGGGGGTGCTTGTACACGCTCCAGAAATCCACTTTGCTTTCCGCGGGGGGCTAGTGAGCCTCCTCGAACTGTCGTTCTGCGGGGTCTCACTTATGCCGCTAGTCCCGCAGGAGTCAAAGTGGATTTCTTCCGCTGGATAGTCTAACTACATTCACAAGCATTAAGTCGCATTCTAAGAATGTAGTAATAACAGTGATCAATTAAGTAAATAAATACCAAGAAGGAAAGTATCCTGTATACTTTCTTTCTTGCGTATATAAAAGTCTTGTTTTAATGTTTGTAATAAAGATAGTGTATCAATATCAGGAGGTAATCTAATGCGTGAATATAAATTTCCAAAGGGTTTTCTATGGGGTGGGGCTACTGCCGCTAACCAACTAGAAGGTGCGTATCAAGAGGGTGGTAAGGGGCTTAATTTGGCTGATGTGCTGCCTGGTGGTAAGGATAATAGAATTAAACTATTGTCATCTACTGGATTTGATTTTGAAATCGATGAGTCAAAATATACGTATCCGAATCATGAGGGTATTGATTTCTATCATCGTTATAAAGAAGATATCGCATTGTTTGCAGAGATGGGATTCAAGACATTTCGTTTGAGTATTGCATGGTCGCGTATTTTTCCGAATGGTGATGAATTAGAGCCGAATGAAGAAGGGTTGGCATTTTATGATCGTGTGTTTGATGAATTAGCTAAATACGATATCGAACCGTTAGTAACGATCGCGCACTATGAAACACCGCTGCATCTTATCAAGGAATATGGTGGATGGAGAAATCGAGGGTTGGTTGAATTATTTGAGCGCTATGTAACGGTTCTTTTCAATCGCTATAAAGATAAAGTTAAATATTGGTTAACGTTTAATGAAATTAACGGTGCTACACACATGCCGATTTTCGGTCTGGGATTCTCACCTGAATGTGAAGAAACACGTTTGCAAGACAGCTTCCAAGGGCTTCATCACCAATTTGTTGCAAGTGCGAGAGCTGTACAACTAGGACACAAGATTATTCCGGGTTCACAAATTGGTTGCATGCTGATCTATGCTCCTGTTTATTCCTTTGATAGCAATCCTGAAAATGTATTATATGCGCAAAAAGAGTCACTGATTTTCAATAATTTCTGTGGTGATGTACAAGTGCGTGGTGAATATCCAAGCTTCATCGATCGTTACTTCAGAGAGAATGATATTAACATCAAAATGGAAGACGGAGATCTTGAGTTAATTAAACAAGGTACGGTTGATTTCATTTCCTTCAGTTACTATATGTCGCGTACCGATAAGAAGAACAAAACACCAGAAGAGATTGGTCAAGGGAATTTAATTGGTGGCGTGAAAAATCCATTCTTAAAAGCGAGTGATTGGGGATGGGAAATTGACCCGGTTGGTCTTCGTATTGCATTAAATGAATTATATGGCCGTTATCAAGTGCCGTTATTCGTAGTAGAGAACGGCTTAGGTGCATACGATAAAGTAGAAGAAGACGGTAGCATTAACGATGATTATCGCATTGACTTCTTGAGAGAGCACATTAAAGCGATGGGCGAAGCTATTGACGATGGCGTGGAATTAATGGGCTATACTGCTTGGGGATGTATTGACTTAGTAAGTGCATCTTCCGGTGAAATGTCTAAGCGTTATGGTTTTATCTATGTCGATAAGCATGATGATGGTAGTGGTTCATTTGATCGTAGCAGAAAGAAATCTTTTTATTGGTATAAAAATGTTATTGATACGAATGGGGAAGATCTTTAGGGGTTGAAGGAGTAATATAACTTCTTATATAGATTGGGCTGAGAGAGACTGGGGTATTCTGGTCTCTCTTTTTGCTTGAATTTTGTGTAATGGTAGGGGGGGGCGGTATATTTTCTGAAGGAATAATACTATGAAGGGGCGCTTAAAGGGGGAGAAACAAGGGGTCAGTTCTGTCGTGCCAGTGAAACGACAAAACTGACCCCTCGTTCCACTACTAAAACACTTCAGTGCTTTTCTCTTCATCATCAGTAGCATGGAGCTCTGACAACGCCAATAATCCAGCAGATACGGTTTTGAGGAGAAGAATATAAATAAGGATTAATATGCCGTCTGCTACGAAGGAGATAAACCATATTGAACTAAAGGATTCTTCTACGGGTAGCCTTCCAAGGTAACGGTCAAAAATATTCTTAGCAATTAAGAGAAAATAATAGATTGGGACAAACTTTGCGATTTTCACGCCGGCTTCATATGTAGATGTGTTCACTTTAAAGTGCTTGGACATCGTGGAATAGACGCTCCAGAGTCCGTATGGAGAATATCCAATTTCACCTGGGGGAGCTTTAGCTCGTGTGATCATTCCTATCCTTTTAATTGGATTGTTATGCTAAGCACAACGCATTTCTACTTGTGCATGCAGCTTAGCTAAACAATAAGAATAATACGTTTTTTAGTTTAGCATAGGTTTCCAGATATTGTGTTAATTTTCTGATAAAATGTTGGAAGCAGTCATCGTGAGCGGATGGTTGAATGTAGCGTGTGTTTCGATGAGGTCGTTTTGCTTCTCTACAGGTCCTTTATCGGGATTGTAGTTTGGTGGGCCATCATACGGAGTGTCGTTAATCATATGAGACATGAAGACTTGTTACGCTTGATAGCAAACATGTAGTATTGCTTGTGAAATTCCTGCTTAGGTAGTGTGTGGCTTTGTTGTCTGAACTTAATTAGTCATAGAGGTTGCTGAAGTAACGGGGAGTATAGGTGAAGAATAAGTAGGAAAGAAGAAACGAAGGGTCAGGTCTGTTGTGCCAGTGAAAAGAGAAATCTGACTCTTGTTCTACCTGGCTAATGGTCTACACCTTTTCCAAAAGGATATGAAGTAATAGGTAATATGATTGCAGGATTTTTACAAAGTAAATATTACACTAACTGGTAATAATCACTATCAAAAGGTAAAATATACCTTAGAAGGGATGTGTTTGATTGAAAAGCTATTTAGATTCTATTAATATAGAGGAACTTTTAAGTAAAATTTCAAAGTTTAGAAGTCTAAACATCAGAAAATTAACCGATAGGCAGTTGATTGACGCATTTTACGATGTAATAACATTTGAAGGCAAGTCAATGCTTTACACATACAACGTTATCTATCCTAAAGGAACCATTTTCAACCGAATCAGGCCATTCAAAGAACAGAAAGAGATGCTAGAACAAATGAATTTTGTACAAGATGCATGGAACTGTCCTGCTAATCTAGTGACGACGTACGGTAGACTACACCGTCCTAACGAGTCACTACTCTATGTTTCTCCTAATGCAATAACAGCAATTGAAGAAACTAAGATTAAATACAATCAACCGTTTGCTCTCATACAATATGAAGCTACTGAAGATATTAAAGCAAATTGTATGGGAATCTTCAATGTTCAAGAACAACAACATGAGTTAAGTTCTAATCAATTGGTGAAGCTTAGGATTATAAATGATTTTATAAAAGATGAATTTACTAGAGATGTAGGCAAAGGCACTGAATATTTATATAGAACTTCAGAATTTATTGCTAAACATTTTTTTGACTTACCACCAAGAGTAGTGCAGGATGCATGGTGTTATCCTTCCATAGCAAATAAACCTTCAGTGAATTTATGCTTCAGGCCGGAAATCGCAAAAGAAATTCTGCAATTAAAAGGTATTCAGTTAGGTTTAGATTATGAAGTGAGTGATAGTAGCCTGAAATTATCTATCATAGGGATTATGACTGAGGGATATGACGGTGACTTGCTTTCTCATAAAATTGGAAGTGAAAAGCAAAAAGAAGTATTTCCACACATTCAATAAATGATGAAACAAGGGGTCAAGTCTGTTGTGCCAGTGGAACGAGAAACCTGACCCTTTGTTCTATTAAAAGTAACCTCAAGTATTCAATTTCATTATTTTAATTTTTTTCCATCGTAGTTGATAAAAAACGTAAAATAGCTGGGCTCCATATTTGCAGTTGCTAATTTTGTATGGATGTAATATGTACCGGGTTCTTTTGGATAATAAAATCCAACTGGACCATTAGTAATATTAAAACTCACACCATACAAAATAGGTCTTTGGTCGGGTATAGCAAGATATTTGCTGTATATCTCTGCTTTAACGATGCTCTCGCCTACACTAATATCTGACGTTCCGTTATGATCAAATTGGTTAAGGATACGAAACTTAAGTCTTGTATCAATAAAAAAGTGAAGTATAGTATATTCTGCAGGAACGACTGAATTATTCATAAGAGTGAAACGAGGGGTCAGTTCTGTTGTGCCAGTGGAACGAGAAACCTGACCCCGCGTTCCCAAAAAAGGAGTATCCGCTATTCAAATGGGACAAGAGAAACCTGATCCCTCGTTCCCACAAAGCGCCTTCGGCGCTGATTGAGGAGTTTCCAAAGTGTCATTTCCTTAATCTAGTTATGATGGAACGAGAAACCTGACCCCTCGTTCCCCCCTAGTTCCTGGATTGTCGATATTTGACGAACGGATTATGATAGCACTTACATTTCTTTGTGTGTAAGGATATCTTACTATCTTGCATGTTAAAATACCGTAAATGCTATTGCTTAGGCTTTTTTTACAAGTTATAATGAACAAGATAAAATTCATTCTTCATTTAAATTCTTCCATATAACAAAAGTCATATTAATACTTAATAAAGTCACAATGACAAAATTTCCAATTAGTTAACAATTTCCATCATTTTTCATCACATTATATGTTATAATTTATTTTGCGTTCAAAAAATTCACGAATAATTAGTTTTTTTATAGAAAGTATTGTATACGGAGGTACAGGGATGGAAGAGACGATTTCCTTAAAAGAGATATTTGAAGTATTAAAAAAGCGGTTTTTATTAATAGTTTCATTGGTAGTTATAGCGGGGGCTGCGGGAGCAGTGGTAAGTTACTTTCTCATAACACCAACCTATCAATCTAGTTCACAGTTTATTGTGAATCAAGAGACGCCATCTGGCCAAAATCAGGCAATTGATATTAACCAAATTCGTACAAGTGTCGAGTTAATTACTACTTATAATTCTATCATTAAAAGTCAGTATATATTAGAGTTGGTTTCGGAAGAGTTAGAGATGCCAATTAGCGCTGGAAATATCAGTGTTGGAAGTCCTGAAGGTGCAACGGTTGTAACGGTGTCAGTTAGGGATACTGATCCAGAGGCTGCTGCAAACATAGCAAATACGATATTTACCATATTTAAGGAAGAAGTTCCTGATTTGATGAACGGCGTAGATAACGTCAATATCCTTACAGAGGCAGAACCTAATCCTAACCCTGTCAATCCAAATCCAATGATGAACATTGCAATTGCAATCGTGTTAGGTGCAATGGTTGGTATAGGTTTAGCCTTCCTATTAGAATACTTGGATAACACGATTAAAGCTGAATCGGATATAGACAAGCGCTTAGGTTTACCAGTGCTTGGAGTAATCTCCCATGTCGATGATAAAGGGATAATTACTGAGGATCAATTTAAATCGGCGCGATCGATGAGAGGGAGAGGTGTCCTTGATGGCGAGAAGAAAAAGTCTGTCTAAGCCTAGCTTAAGTGCATTGGTTACAAAGTTAAGCCCAAAATCAGTTATATCAGAGCAATACCGTACGGTGAGAACGAATATTCAATTCTCCTTTGTTGACAAGGATCTAATGTCACTTATGGTTACCTCGGCTGGGCCGAATGAAGGGAAATCAACGGTTACAGCAAACCTTGCAATTGTATTTGCACAGCAAGGTAAGAAAGTATTACTGGTTGATGCGGATATGCGTAAACCGACGTTGCAATATTTATTCCGTTTAGACAACCGGTCTGGATTAAGCAATATATTAGTAGGTGATAGTCAATTAGAGGATACAGCTCGACAAACTGGAATAGATAATTTAGACGTACTTACATGTGGACCGATTCCTCCTAATCCATCTGAATTACTTGGCTCAAAAATGATGGAGAGCTTATTACAACAAGCAAATGAACAGTATGACCTGGTCATCTTTGATACGCCGCCAGTTTTAGCGGTAGCTGATCCACAAGTATTAGCTAATATCTGTGATGCTTCAATCATGGTGATACGCAGTAAACAAACCGAATATGATACGGCGCAGAAGGCGAAGGATTTATTATTACCAGCTAAAGCTAAATTAATAGGTACGATTCTGAATGATCGTGATCAAAAGAAATCTAATTACTACTATTATTACGGCAATAAATAATGAACAATAAATCCCTTGGGTGGATGTTCAAGGGATTTATTGTTCAATATAATGAAAACACGCAACAGAAAGCGTTTACTATACCTTTCGATATATATGATTTGTCACTTATTTCTGTTATAAATGAATCGTGATGAAGATGTGACAAGGTAATTAAGGGAAGATAATTATCGGAAGATTTTATCAAATTGAATATTCTATAAGAATTGGTTTACTACATTATTGTTGTTTGTTCAACAAAAGTAAGGTTTATCTTGTGTTTTAATAGGGAATTTTATTGGGATGTGATTTTGATGATCGATATACACTGTCATATATTACCGGGTGTGGATGATGGAGCAAAAACAATAGAGGATAGCTTAGCGATGGCAAAACTGGCATCCGAACAAGGCATACATACCATTATTGCTACACCACATCATAACAATGGTACTTACGAGAATAGTAAGCAAGAAATTTTGCGAAAAGTAAAAAAATTAAATGAGCAATTACAATCCGCAGACATAGATGTAACAATTCTTCCGGGACAAGAACCAAGGATTAATGGAGAAATGTCCGATGATTTGGAAGAAGACATCTTATTACCTCTTAATGAAACAAGTGGTTATTTGTTTGTTGAACTACCATTCGACCATATTCCGAGATACACCTATGAATTACTATTTGATCTTCAAATTAAAGGCTTTACGCCAATACTTGTTCATCCAGAACGAAATGCAGAAATTATGGAACGACCAGAAGCGCTATATCGATTTGTGAAAAATGGTGCGTTAACGCAGCTTACAGCCAGTGCTGTTTGTGGGAAGTTAGGAAAGAAAATCCAGACGCTATCGGAACAACTAATCGAAGCAAATTTGGTTCACTTTATTTCGTCTGATGCACACAACACGACGAGTCGCCCATTTTACTTAAGAGAAGCTTATGATGAAATTGAAAGTAAATATGGAAGTGCGTTGAGTTACTTTTTTATGGAAAACTGTGAATTACTCATAAGCGGAGAAACGGTGATTGGTGATATACCGAAGCACATTAAGCGAAAGAAGATACTTGGGTTATTCTAAGAAATTATAAATATATACTATGTGTCTATTACGGAGGGTTTATATGAAGAAAGTAAGAAAGGCAATTATTCCTGCAGCGGGGTTAGGGACACGATTCTTGCCGGCAACAAAAGCAATGCCGAAAGAAATCTTGCCGATTGTAGACAAGCCAACGATTCAATATATCGTTGAAGAAGCAGTTGCAGCAGGGATTGAAGATATTATAATCGTTACTGGTAAAGGGAAGCGTGCAATTGAGGATCATTTTGATGCAGCCCCCGAACTAGAAAGAAATCTTGCTGAAAAGGGAAAACTAGAATTATTAGCAAGAGTACAACACTCTTCTAATCTAGCAGATATTCATTATATTAGACAAAAAGAACCAAAAGGCTTAGGTCATGCGGTATGGTGCGCACGTAATTTTATCGGGGATGAACCGTTTGCAGTGCTTCTTGGTGATGACATTGTTGAAAGTGAAGTTCCTTGTTTAAAGCAATTAATTGATCAGTATGAAGAAACAGGTTCTTCAGTAATTGGTGTACAACAAGTAGCGGATGATCAAACGCATCGTTATGGAATCGTTGATCCAAACACGATTGAAGGTCGTCGTTATCAGGTGAATAGCTTCGTGGAGAAACCTGCGCCAGGAACAGCACCTTCTAACTTAGCGATTATGGGACGTTATGTATTTACACCAGAGATATTCCAATTCTTATCGAAACAAGAAGTTGGTGCTGGTGGTGAGATCCAGTTGACGGATGCGATTCAAGAATTGAATCAAATGCAACCTGTATATGCATATGACTTTGAAGGAAAACGATATGATGTTGGCGAAAAACTAGGGTTTGTTAGAACTACGATCGAATTTGCTTTGAAAAATGAAGAGATTGGTTCGGAAGTTGAAAAGATGCTTAGAGAGTTATTACCCCAAGAAGCAAAACACTAAACCTATATCACAGAAGTGATACTAAAATTACCTAGGATTGTGAAGGAGAGGGGTGTAGTAAGATAATGACATTTCGAAGAAGACTTACGTCGTTAATCTTGCTTGATTCGTTAATTGTTAGTACAGCTATTTTTATTGCATCATGGATTGTATATCCGCACACGAATGTTGGTCGCTTGGATGCGATCATCGTCAGTGCGGTAGCACTTTTATTATTTCATCATTTATTTGCTTTTGTTTACAAGCTGTATAACAAAGTGTGGTCTTATGCTAGTGTCGGTGAGCTGGTAGCTATCGTCCAAGCGGTTACGTTATCGGTGATCGCGGCAGGGGTTGTAATGTATTTATTTAATGATTTTTCGATTTATAGAAGAGCGCTTCTGGTTACGTGGATGCTACATATTATTTTGGTTGGTGGCTCACGTTTTATGTGGCGGATTTTTCGCGATCACTACATAGTCAAAGGTGGTAAGCAGAAGCGAACGTTAATTGTTGGTGCTGGTGCAGCTGGAGCGATGGTTGCTAGGCAAATGCGAAACGAACAAAAAAATGCGGAATTATACCCAGTTGCTTTTGTTGATGATGATGTGTCGAAACAAAAAATGCAAGTATATAATTTGCCGGTTGCCGGTGGAGTGGAAGACATTCCACTCGTTGTCGAAAATTTAGATATTGAGCATATTGTGATTGCTATTCCGTCACTTCGTAATGGTGAACTAACAAAGATTGTAACCAAGTGTAATGAAACGAGAGCGAAGGTACAAATGATTCCGAAAATCGAAGACATTATGTCAGGAAAAGTGTCTGTAAGTACGTTAAAAAATGTCGAGGTCGAAGATGTACTTGGGCGCGAGCCGGTTGAGTTGGATATTAACGCGATTTCAGATTATGTGACTAATAATACGGTAATGGTTACTGGTGCTGGTGGATCGATTGGTTCGGAAATTTGTCGGCAGTTGATGCACTTTGGTCCTCGGAAGATTGTGCTTGTTGGGCACGGGGAGTTTAGTATTTATACGATTGATATGGAACTTCGCGAGCAATATGGACATGCTGATATTGAAATTGTTCCGGTAATTGGGGACGTGCAGGATCGGAAGCGGATGTTTGATGTCGTAAAAGCGCACCAACCAGCGATTATTTATCATGCAGCGGCACATAAGCATGTTCCATTGATGGAATACAACCCACATGAAGCAGTGAAGAACAATATAATTGGGACGAAAAATGTCGCTGAAGCTGCAGATGCTGCTGGCATTAGCACGTTCGTACTTGTGTCTACGGACAAGGCTGTTAACCCAACGAATGTGATGGGTGCGACGAAGCGTGTGGCTGAGATGGTTATTCAAGATTTAGCGCAGCATAGTAAGACAAAATTCGTTGCGGTCCGATTTGGTAATGTGCTTGGTAGTCGTGGTAGTGTTATTCCGTTGTTTAAGAAGCAGATTGCGGGTGGGGGTCCGGTTACGGTAACGGATCCGGAAATGACTAGGTATTTTATGACTATACCGGAAGCATCAAGGCTTGTAATTCAGGCTGGGACGTTGGCTAAAGGTGGAGAAATATTCGTATTAGATATGGGTGAGCCGGTGAGGATTGTTGATTTGGCTAGGAATCTTATTAAGTTATCTGGTTATACGGAAGATGAGATTCCGATTCGTTTTTCTGGGATTCGTCCTGGGGAGAAGATGTATGAGGAATTGCTAGGTGAGGATGAGGTTCTGCCTGGTGAGGTGTATGAGAAGATTTATGTTGGTCGAACGGTTGAGGTTGACTCACGCAGGTTAGTCGAGTTGATTGATCGGTTTAATGGGTATGATGCTGTTGAATTGAAGGATTGTTTGATGGGGATTGTTTATGCGGAGCGGGAATTGTTGGTGCAGGGGTCGTGAATTAGGTGTGAGGTTGGATGAAGTTTTAAAGGTTTTGGAAGGTTAGTGGTTTTAGGGTTGAGTTAGTTAGATGTTTTTTTGTGTGGTTGTTTATTGGGAAATCTTGCGATTTCTTGGGTTGTTTGAGGTTTTGGTAGTTCTTCGAAGTCTATATTTGTTTTAGGTGATGTCTTCTTACCTTTATCAACGAAGGCACTCGGCTATTTTGTGGGTGGGCTAGTAGGTTTACCTTAGACGCGTTTGTTGTCAAGGGGATGGTGTGAGGGGCTCTTGCGAGCCCTTTGCTGTTTATGGGTGTTGGTTATTCATAGGTTAGATGATGATTGGTGAAGGAAGATGATTATGAATAATAATCGTTTTGTTCATTTCATCAGGAGTTCAGCAGAATTAGTAAGAGATAGGTTAATGAATTAGAATGGATTTACTTTGGCGGAATTGCATGATGTAATTACCATTTTGGGTATTATAGATGCAATATCTATTCCGGCTATGGGAACTATTATTGCAGACTCTCGAGAAGATGTTTGTGATGCGATTGTGATTGAGGTTGAAAGATTGTATCAAACATATCTTTCGAATGAAGAGTTAGTTCCGACAGAAGCGATGTTTACTACGGTATATGCAAGATTTTTGGGATGAGGAAATTTGTCCTGAACATGGGGTTATTACGTATGCTGCAGGTAAGGTTAAGTGTAGTGTGCACTTTGTTAAGGAACAACCTGATGATGGTGAAGAAAATAGTGATGGAGTTTTCTTATTTGTAGGGAATGAATTAGGTGACTAGAAGGTTTTTGGAGGCTGGTTTAGTAGCTGGTTCCCGTTGTTTGATTTTAGAATTATTAATTTTTGATTGAATGGTGTTTTGGAACTGACTATCGTGGTTAGATTGAACGTTTGAAACCTTGCGGGATAAGGGGGTGAAGTGTTTTTAGTGAGATTTATAGATTGATTGAATGGTATATATAATAGATGAAACTCGGTTTGAAGTGATTATGGACTGAATATCTATTTCGTATTTGGGTTGCTAGATTGAATAGATATTACGAGGTGGGTATGCCATTTAGAAGCAATGTAGTAGTTAGTAGTTTAGTAGTTGGTTGGAAAGAGTGTGAATTCTAATTAAGTACTAAACTACTAAAAAATTTTTGGGGAGAGTAGCGAATATGTATTTAAAAATAAAAAGACTAATAGATATTGTTCTTTCATTAATAGGGTTATTAACTTTGTCTCCTATTTATTTAATCCTTATTATAATTATTAAGTTAGATTCTAGAGGACCGGTATTGTTCAAACAGAAACGTGTTGGTATCCATAAGACCCATTTCAATATGTTGAAATTTCGTACGATGAGAATAGATACTCCAAAGGACACACCAACACATCTCTTGGATAATCCTGGACAATACATTACTAAGGTTGGAAAGTTTATGAGAAAAACTTCATTAGACGAACTCCCGCAGATCTGGAATATCTTTGTTGGAGAGATGAGTATTATTGGTCCAAGACCTGCACTGTGGAATCAGTATGACTTAATCGAAGAAAGAGATAAATATAGTGCAAATGACGTACCACCAGGATTGACAGGATGGGCACAGATAAATGGTAGAGATGAGCTTCCCATTGAAGTGAAGTCGAAGTTGGATGGGGAGTATATTGAGAAAATAAGCCTTTGGATGGATGTTAAATGCTTTTTGGGGACAATTTTAAGTGTTGTTAAAAGTGATGGGGTTGTTGAAGGTGGGACTGGATCGAAGAAGGAAGTTGCTAGTAGTAAGGAGTACATGTCAAAATGAAAAAGATATTGATAACTGGTGAAAATAGTTTTATAGGAAAGAGTCTAAAGAGCTGGTTGGTAAATTATTCTGAGGACTACTCTATCGATACAATTACTATGAGAGAAGACTCTTGGAAGATAAAGGGTTTTACGCAATATGATGTTGTCTTTCATGTGGCAGGGATAGCGCATGTATCTTCAGACCCAAAGATGGAAGATATGTATTATAAAGTGAATCGCGATCTTACAATTGAGGTTGCTGAGAAAGCCAAGAGTGCGGGTGTGAAGCAATTCATTTTTATGAGTAGTATTATTGTTTATGGTGATAGTAGCAGTAGTAAAAGAATAATTGATAAAAATACAGTACCAAATCCGAGTAACTTTTACGGTAATAGTAAGCTTCTTGCAGAAGAAGGGATAAGCCCTTTGAACAGCGATAAATTTAAGGTGGTTATTGTTAGACCACCAATGATTTACGGGAAAGGTTCCAAAGGGAATTATCCTAAGCTTGCCAAGGCTGCCCAGAAGCTTCCAATCTTTCCAAACATTAATAATCAACGAAGTATGCTTCATATAGATAATCTTTGTGAGTTTATAAGACTAATGATTGATAATGAAGAGAGTGGTTTGTTCTTTCCGCAAAATAGTGAGTATGTTAAGACAAGTGAAATGGTGCAGCTAATCGCTGAAACTCATGGGAAAAGGATAATACTTACCAAAATTTTTAATCCAGTCCTAAGAGTTATGGCTAGAAAAGTGGGGTTAATTAATAAAGTGTTTGGTAATTTGGTTTATGAGAAAAACATGAGTAAGTATAAAGAAGATTATCGAAGCAGGAATTTAAGGGATACGATTGTCGCGACAGAAAAATAAGATTGATAAAGTCCACTTGCATTGGGGGGAATTTCATTGAAAATATCTATAATTACCGTTTCATATAATAGCTCTAGAACAATAAAAGATACAATGGAATCTGTGTATAGACAGACTTACGATAAGATTGAATATATAATAGTCGATGGAAAATCTAGTGATGAAACTTTACAAATTATTAAGAGCAGTGAAACTAATTTTGTGAAAAATGGAATTGAATATAAATGGATTTCAGAAAAAGATAATGGCATCTATGATGCAATAAATAAAGGCATACAACTTTCTACTGGAGACGTTATTGGAATCTTGAATTCTGATGATTATTATAATGACAATGATGTAGTTAAAGATATTGCAACAGCATTTAAAGAGGACGATATTGATTGCATTTACGGTAATTTAAAGTATATAGATCCTTTGAGTAAGAAGGTAACAAGAAGATGGACATCAAGAGATTTTGAATCTGGGTTATTTGAGAAAAGTTGGACACCTGCTCATCCAACCTTTTATTGTAGAAAAGATAGTTATATAAAGTACGGGTTGTACAGAACAGATTTTAAAATTGCGGCAGATGTAGAACTAATGTATAGATTCTTAGAAAAGAATAGAATAAAATCAAAGTTTATTAATAGGTCTATGGTTATCATGAGACAAGGTGGAGTAAGTAGTAGCGGTCTCAAGAGTACGTATATAATAACTAAAGAAATGAGACAAGCTTTTAAAGATAATGGTGGAAAATTTAATTTGTTAAAATACCTTGGGTATAAAGGATTAAAATTAAAGGAATTTATCAAGGTATAAATCTAGTTCTCCTAATCTTTATATAAAAAATGTGAAATATATTTCTACTAAGAGGAGAGATGAAATGAATAAAAACTCCAGAATATATGTTGCTGGACATAGAGGTTTAGTGGGTTCAGCAATCTTAAATAAATTACATGAAAAGGGTTATACCAATCTAGTATATAAAACTAGTGCTGAATTAGATTTAAAGAATTCAAATCAAGTCTATGATTTTTTTGAGAATGAAAACATCGAATATGTATTCTTGGCAGCTGCTAAAGTTGGTGGAATTGTTGCAAACAATGATTATCCAGCAGATTTTATTAGAGATAACATCCTAATACAGACAAATGTCATTGATGCTGCTTATAAAAATAATGTTAAAAAGCTCCTCTTTTTAGGAAGTACGTGTATATACCCTAAATTAGCGAAACAACCACTAAAGGAAGAGTATTTACTTACTGGAGAACTAGAGCCTACAAATGAAGCCTACGCGATTGCGAAAATTGCTGGGATCAAAATGTGCGAGTCATACAACAGACAATATGGAACGAATTTTATTTCTGCTATGCCGACGAATTTGTATGGACCAAATGACAACTTTGATTTAGAAACGTCACATGTACTACCAGCTCTTATAAGGAAGTTTCATGAAGCTAAAGTATCTGGAAAAGATCAGGTAGAGCTTTGGGGAACGGGATCACCTAAAAGAGAGTTTTTGCATACTGACGATTTATCAGATGCGTGTATATTTCTTATGGAGAACTATTCGGACAATGAAATTGTCAATATAGGTATTGGGGAAGATATCGCTATAAAAGATTTGGCAGCGAAGATTAGACAAATAGTTAGTTTTGATGGTGAAATTGTTTATGATACCTCGAAACCTGATGGTACACCTAGAAAGTTAGTTGATGTTACTAAAATTAATGAATTAGGATGGCACGCTAAAACTAGTTTAGATGAAGGCCTGGAAGAAACATATAAGTGGTTCAAAGATAATATAGAAGCAGTAAAAATGTAGAAATCGATTAAGTATTCAGGAGGAAATTATGAAAAGAGCATTGATCACAGGTGTTACGGGACAAGATGGTTCCTATTTAGCTGAACTTTTATTAGAGAAAGGTTATGAGGTGCATGGTGTTATCCGTCGCAGCTCTTCGTACAACCAGGAGCGTTTAGAAAACCTAATAAATAATGATAAGTTCATCTTACACTACGGAGATGTAACAGATACATCAAATGTTGTCCGTGTTATTAGTGAAACCCAGCCAGATGAGATTTATAACTTAGCTGCACAATCACATGTGCGTGTATCTTTTGATATGCCCGAATATACTCAAAGTGTTGATGCTGCTGGTACGCTTAATATCCTTGAAGCAGTTCGTATATTAGGATTGACCGATAAAACACGTGTTTACCAAGCATCAACTTCAGAATTATATGGAAAAGTTCAAGAGGTTCCACAAAAGGAAACTACACCTTTCTACCCTCGTTCCCCTTATGGAGTTGCAAAAATGTATGGTTTTTGGATTACAAAGAATTATCGTGAATCATATAACATGTTTGCAGTAAATGGGATTCTATTTAATCATGAGTCAGAGCGTCGTGGTGAAACATTTGTTACTCGTAAAATTACTCTTGCAGCAGCAAGAATCGCACAAAATAAACAAGAGAAATTAACTTTGGGTAATTTAAATTCTTTACGTGATTGGGGATATGCAAAAGATTATGTTGAGTGTATGTGGTTAATGCTTCAACATGACAAACCTGAAGATTTCGTTATTGCAACTGGAGAGATGCATACAGTACGTGAGTTTGTTGACTTAGCATTCAAATATGTTGGTATTGAAATAGAGTGGTCTGGTGAGGGAATTGAAGAAAAAGGGATTAACAAGAAAACAGGAGACGTGATTGTTGAAGTTGATCCTAAATTCTTCCGACCAGCAGAGGTTGATCAATTACTTGGTGATCCAATAAAGGCTAAGACGTTACTAGGCTGGAATCCTACTAATACACCATTTGAAGATCTCATTCGAATTATGGTTCAAGCGGATATGAAAAAGGTTAAAAAAGAAGATCGTATAAAAAAATCGTTTGATTAATAACTAAGAACATGAAGAGGGGGGAAGTTTAAATGAAATTAGTTTTACTATCAGGTGGTTCTGGTAAAAGGCTTTGGCCGTTATCAAATGATACCCGATCCAAACAATTTCTTAAAGTATTGGAAGGAGTCAACGGAGAGAAACAATCGATGGTCCAAAGAGTCTGGGGACAGTTAGAAGCTGTTAACCTTTCAAATCATGCTGTAATAGCTACCTCTAAAATGCAAATAGATATGATTCAGAGTCAGATAGGACTAAATGTACCTTTGATTATTGAACCTGAACGACGAGACACATTTCCTGCTATCGCTTTAGCAGCATCCTATCTTTATTCAATTCAAGGTGTATCGGAAGAAGAAGTTATCTCAGTTCTTCCAGTTGATCCGTTTGTGGAAAATAGTTTCTTTGAAAAAGTAAAAGAACTCGAAAGTGTGCTTGTGGGTAGTGAATCAGATTTAGCTCTAATTGGGGTAACCCCAACCTATCCCTCTTCGAAATATGGATATATTATTCCTGAAGCCGAAGAGGGGTACCAGTCCTATCTAACTGTTAGTCATTTTACCGAAAAACCAAGTGAAGAAAGAGCCCAGGTATTAATTGAGATGAGTGGGCTTTGGAACTGTGGAGTGTTTGCATTCAAATTAAGATACATTATTGATATTTTAATAGAAAAAGGTTTACCTATTCAATATGATGAATTGCTTAATCAATTCTCGACACTACCTAAAATTAGTTTTGATTATGAAGTTGTTGAAAAGGCAAAAAAGATTGTAGCCTTACCCTACAATGGTGATTGGAAAGACCTTGGAACTTGGAATACATTAACGGAAGAAATGGCTACTAAACAAATAGGGAAAGGTATTATATCTGAGGACTCTAATAATACTCACCTGGTAAATGAGTTAGAAATACCTGTTACAATTCTGGGAATTAAAGACTCTGTGGTAGCAGTTAGCCCTGATGGGATCTTAGTTACAGACAAAGTGTCAAGTCCAAAGGTAAAAGAACTGATCAAAGACTTCAACCATCCACCAATGTACGAGGAGCGGGTTTGGGGATGGTCCAGAGTATTGGATTATGCAACGTATGATGATGGTCAAGAAATGGTGACTAAACGTATTTGTATTAATGAAGGCAAGAATTCTAGTTATCATTATCATAATATAAGAGATGAAGTTTGGACGATTGTAAAAGGTGAAGGGGAACTTGCTTTGGATGATCATTTAACTAGAGTAAAAGCTGGAGATATTATTCATCTTCCAAGAGGGAAGAAGCACTGTATTCGTGCTATATCAAATCTGGAATTTATTGAAGTCCAGACTGGTATTGGGATAAGTGATGAAGATTTTACTAGGTTGTATTTTGAATGGGATGAGGTGTTAGAACACTTTCAAATGACAAAAGCGAAAATTATTCTTTAATGCGATTGATAGGTGTTTTTTATAAATACGTATTGGATCTAGGTGAACTATAATGAGAGTATTACAAATAAATACAGTATGCGGAACAGGCAGTACTGGAAGGATAGCGACCGACATAGAGGCTATTTTAAAGGAAGATGGACACGAAAGTTATATAGCCTATGGCAGAGGTTTGCCGAATAACTCTGATACAGCAATTAAAATAGGTACTAAATTTGATAATTACACCCATGTTGCTAAAACGAGGTTTTTTGATCAACATGGATTTGGATCAAAAAAGGCCACAAAACATTTTATTGCTAAGATAAAGAAACTTAACCCTGATGTGATCCATTTGCATAATATTCACGGGTATTATATCAATGTTGAGATGCTGTTTGAATATTTAAAAGAAGCTAATAAGCCTGTGGTTTGGACATTGCATGATTGCTGGCCATTTACAGGACATTGCGCTTATTTTGATTACTCTGGTTGTGAATGCTGGAAGGTAGAGGGAAACCATATATGTATTCAAAAAAGGAGTTATCCTGCAAGTCTATTTATTAGTAAATCAAAGCAGAATTATGAGAGGAAAAGGAAAGCTTTTACTGGAGTTAAGGATCTAACCATTGTTACACCATCTAAATGGCTAGCAGGTTTAGTACAGCAATCCTTTTTGAAAGAGTATCAAGTTAAAGTAATAAACAATGGAATTGATTTAGACGTGTTCAAGCCAACACCTAGTGATTTTAGAAAAAATAACAGTCTCGAGGGTAAATTTATAATACTCGGAGTAGCGAGTATTTGGGAAAAGAGAAAAGGATTTGAGTACTTTAAACTGTTATCTGAAAGACTAAGCGAGGATGAAGTAATAGTATTAGTCGGTCTAAATGAGAAGCAAAAAAGAAGCTTACCATCCAATATTATAGGTATAACTAGAACAAACAGTGCTAAAGAACTAGCAGAAATATATACAGCTTCTAATGTATTTTTAAATCCTACATTAGAAGATAATTTTCCAACTACTAATTTGGAAGCTTTGGCCTGTGGGACACCTGTTATTACATTTGATACAGGTGGTAGTTCTGAAGTTGTTGATGGAAGTTGTGGTTTTGTAATTCAAAAAGGGGATTTGGACGAATTAAAAAATATAATAGTTAGGACTAAAAAAATAGGTAAGCAAAATTTTGCGTATTTTTGTATTAAGCGTTCTAAACAATTTTATTACAATAAAGTTAGATTTGGTGATTATTTAGTTGTATATGAAAAAAATATTTAATTCAACTACAAGGTGAGCTATTAAATGAAAATATTACATGTGTGTTTGTGTGGTCCAGTGACGGATAACTGGAATTATCAAGATAATTTAATAACAAAGTATCACAAAAAATTAGGTAACGAAGTAACAATTATTACTTCTAATTGGATTTTTAATAATTCTGGAAATCTAGCACTCACTAATAAAAATGACTATATCAATAATGATGATGTTAGAATAATTCGATTACAAATGAAAGGAAAAAATAATTTCAATAACAAATTTAAAAGGTTTAAAGGAATTAAAAAAGCAATTTATTGTCAAAGTCCAGATATAGTTTTTATTCATGGATGCCAATTTATTGATATAAAATACATTGTAAAATATGTTAAAAGTAATCCACACGTAAAAGTTTATGTGGACAATCATGCAGATGTTTTTAATAGCGGAAGAAATTGGCTCTCCAAAAATTTATTGCATAAGGTCATTTGGAAAAAATATGCACAAATGATTGAACCATATGTTAAAAAATATTACGGAGTACTTCCAGCACGAGTCGATTTTCTTGTTGACATGTATAAACTACCGAAAAGTAAAGTTGAACTTCTAGTGATGGGAGCAGATGATGAAAAAGTTGAAGAAGCAAAAAAATCAAATTCTAAACATGCTATTCGTAAGAATAACGGGATTACAGAAAATGATTTTTTAATAATAACTGGTGGAAAGGTAGACGATAATAAAACACAAATTATGCTTTTAATGAGAGCAATAAATGAGATTAATAATTGCAATTTAAAATTAATAATTTTTGGCTCAGTTAGTCCTAAATATGAAGATGAATTTAATAGTTTACTTTCTGAAAATGTGATATATATTGGTTGGATTAATCCAAAAGACACCTACAAACTCTTTAATGCAGCAGATTTGGTTGTATTTCCTGGTCTACATTCAGTCTTTTGGGAGCAAGTCGTAGGATTAGGAATACCAACCGTCTTTAAGTGGATGAAGGGGTTTACACATATAGATTTAGGCGGGAATTGTAAGTTTTTATACCAAGACTCTGTTTCAGAAATGAAAGAATTAATTATTGATATTAAAAATAATTCTAAATTATATAATAATATGAAGTATGTATCTGAAACAAAAGGGATGGAAGAATTTTCATATAAGAAAATCGCTTTGAAAAGTTTATCATAGTATGGAGGTATTTAATTATGAGTTTATACAAAAAGTTACTGAATAAAGATGAAAAGATTTCCGTTGTAGGATTAGGATACGTTGGAATGCCTTTGGCGGTTGCATTTGCTAAAAAAGTTAATGTAATAGGGTTTGATTTAAATGAAAAAAAGATAGAAATATATAAATCTGGCATTGATCCTCTAAATGAAGTAGGTGATGAAGTAATTAAGAAAACCACAATAGACTTCACTTCTGACGAGACAAAGATTAAACATGCAAAATTCCATATAATTGCTGTTCCTACACCTATAAATAAGGATAAAACTCCAGACCTATCTCCAGTAGAAGGTGCTAGTTCTATTATAGGAAAGAATCTAACAAAAGGCTCGATAGTTGTATATGAGTCTACTGTTTATCCAGGTGTAACAGAAGATGTGTGTATCCCTATTCTAGAAAAAGAATCAGGTCTGAAATGTGGATTGGATTTCAAAGTAGGATACTCCCCAGAGCGTATTAACCCTGGTGATAAGGTAAATACACTTGAACGTATTACTAAGATTGTATCTGGTATAGATAATGATACTTTAAATGAGATAGCTAATGTATATAAATTAGTAATTAAAGCAGGTGTGTATAAAGCTAGTTCTATTAAAGTTGCTGAAGCAGCAAAAGTAGTTGAAAATAGTCAACGGGATATCAATATTGCATTTATGAATGAACTTGCCATGGTCTTTGATCGTATGGATATTGATACAAATGAAGTTGTAGAAGCAATGAATACAAAGTGGAATGCCTTAAATTTCTATCCAGGTCTTGTTGGGGGGCACTGTATAGGTGTCGATCCTTATTATTTTTTGTATGAAGCTGAAAGATTAGGTTATCACAGTCAGATAATTCTCTCTGGTAGGAAAATCAATGATGGGATGGGCGAGTTTGTTGTAGACTCAATCATTAAAAAATTAATATTATCGAATAAGGTTGTAAAGCAGGCAAAGGTAGTTATTCTTGGTGTTACTTTTAAGGAAAATTGCCCTGATATAAGAAACTCTAAAGTAATTGATATTATCAAGGGATTAAATGAATATGGTATAGATCCGATAGTAGTTGATCCAGAAGCAAATACCGATGATGTTAAAAATGAATATGGTATAGAATTGGTGGATTTAAATAGAGTTAAGGATGCTGATTGTCTCGTGTTTGCAGTCGCACATGATCAGTTTAGGGATTTGAATTTGGAAGAGATAAACGAGTTGTTTGGGGACTTTGATAATAATTTGAAAGTTATTGTTGATGTTAAGAATATACTCAATAAAGAAGAAATTACTTTTAGTGGATATAATTATTGGAGCTTATAAAGAATAGGCTTGTAAAAAATACATTTCAGACGTCATAAATAAAGATATAGGTGAATTAATGATGAAAATAAAGGTTTTGAATATTGCAACAATACTGCCTTTTCCTGAAGGGAAAAATGGTTATAAGTTAATAGAAAATGATTTTTTAATTGTTTTGAATAAATATCTAGAGAAGTTGGGTTTAGATACAGAGTTTGTAAAGGTGACAAACTCTTCGAATAAATTACTGTCAAAGTTTAATGAGAAATGGGCATATTATTATAATATGCCTAATGAATATTATATAGAAGGTAATAGAATTTGCGTTATCAGACAAATTATGTTTCCGAAAAGTAAATTATCAACTTTAAGTTTTGTTCTCAGCATTTTATTAAAGAAAAGTAAATTCCGTGCATTGGGAAATAAAAACTACACGTGTACTCATGCACATTTTTTGCTTTTAGATGGTTATATTTCTTACTATCTCTACAAAAAGTACAATATACCCTATGTTTTAACGGTTAGAGACGAAACAAATATTTTCAATAAACTTATTTTACGCACAATTGGACAAAGAATTCTTAATAACGCTAGTGTATTATTAACAACAAATGTTGTAAATAAAAATAAGTTAGAAAAGTTTACGAATAAAGATATCAAAATTATAACTCATGGTATTGAACAAAACAATCTTCATTTTTATCCTGATGTTAATAAGAAAATCCGCATTACTACAGTATGCAAACTTAATCCGGGGAAAAAAATAGATATACTTATAAATGCCTTGAAAAATATTAAAGACAAAGATTATATTCTAAATATTATTGGAGATGGACCTGAATATGATTATTTAAAATCTATTGCTCACGGGGTCAAGTGTAACTTTTTAGGGAATTTAAAACATAATGAAGTAATAGAACATTTAAAGGCGAGTGATATTTTTGTTTTGCCAAGTGAGTCTGAATCATTCGGAAGAGTTTATATTGAAGCTTTAGCGAGTAGCAATGCAGTAATAGCAGTTGAAGACACAGGTGTTTATGGATTATTTGAACATGACAAAGAAATTCTTTATATGAAAAAGAATTCCACAGAATCTCTTCAAGAGTTATTAACAATATTATTAAATGATCAGAATAAAATTCGATCCTTAAAGATTAACGGCTACAAAAGTATAATAAAAGATTTTACTTGGGAAAGTATTGCAGAGAAATATTATTATATTTATACGAGTTTATTAAAAGTATAATGTGTTAATATTTTTGGAAGGATTTTTGATAATGAACAAAATCTATATACCTTACGATTATAATAATACACCTAAAAAGTACCATGAAGGATTTAGAGGAAGTAAATTCATTTATGCACTAATGATTTTTATGTCCATATATCCTAGTGTAGGAATAAATTCATATATTCCCTATTATTTATTAGGAATTTCTGTTGGCTTCATTTTGTTGAATAAAGTAAATATTAGCATACCGATGATTTATGTTGTTTTTATTGTATGGGTTATTTTTATAAATATTTTACAATTACCATTAAACAACTTAAGTCTTATGTATGGTATAAAGACTTCTATCGGAATCATATTTCCGTTATTAGCATATATACTAGGGCAATACTATTCAAAAAAAGTCAGGGGCGAATCAATAGAGAAAGTTTTATTTGTATTACTAATTATTCAATTTATTGTGGTCTTTATGCAGATGGCTGGTACAAGCTTTGGATTAAAAACTTATACTGTATTTGCAGGAGATAAGGGTATAGAATATTTACAATATATAAGTTACGGTAATCGTTATCAAGCAATTGGAACTATTGGGAATCCAAATGAATTGGGTGTTTTTTCTTTATTATTGTCAGCGTTCTTACTATTTTTTAGTAGCATAAAAAAACCACTTGTTATTATTTCTTTAATATTAACAAGCTATATTGTACTGTGTTCGCAAAGTAGAACATCTGTGATATTATTTTGTGTATTAATATTTGCAAGAATAATATATACAGAAAGAATTTCTTTAGGAAAAAAAATATTTAGAACACTTCTTGGCATCTTGAGTACAATACTGTTGTTATATTACGCTGCAAACAATTTAGGCAGAGAATTGTCCTTCGACCAACTAAACACTCGGTATATCCTTTGGGATCATGCTTGGGAAAAAGTTTATTCATTCAATGACCTGATAAACTTATATATAATGATTGTAGGTAGAGGAATCAGTTATGTTAAAATTACAGGATCAGTAGACAATTCATATATGAATATAATGTTTTCTTCAGGTATTATTGGCTTATCATCCTTTATTGCATTAATAATAATACTATTTTTCTTAGCAAAAAGAATTGTAGTTAAAAGGTATAAGTTTATAGTATATTCATATTTAATTATTTACGCTATTTCATGTACTGTTATGGATGTTTACTTTATTATGAAAGTATCGTTTTTACTTTTTTTTATTATAGGTTATCTATTAAATTCCAACGAGCAACATTTATCTACAAAGTTTACAGTTGAAAAAGTATAAAGTAGAATTAATGATAAGAATTTGTAATTATTTAGTTCAATTCGTTAAACAGAATAGTGAGTTATTAATAACAAGAACATATTAAAAGTAATATATAAAAGTAAATGCAAACCTTAATGGAAATCAATATATAGAAATTCGAGATTACTAATCGTAAAGAAATTGTTTGCATTCGGAGGGAAAATGTTTAAGTCTGAGTATAATAAAAATATATCGAAAATGTTTACCGGTAGTCTTTTAGGTGCAGTAATTACCTTTACTACTTTGCCAATATTAACACGAATATATAATCACGAGGAATTTGGTAACTTCCAGATAATAGTTTCAGTTATAGCATTATTCGCTTCGATTAGTTCATTTAAATATGAAATGGCTATTGTTTTACCTAAACAAGAAGAGGATGCTAATAAAATAATATCTGTTTCCTTGTTAATATTAATATTCACTACAGTAATTCTTTCAGTTATATTTATGTTATTTGGACAACAATTATTTAACTTATTGAATGTAGGAAACGCAAACGATTTCACCCCACTAATAATAATTGGTATTTTTATTACTGGTCTTTACCAAATCTCAGCCAACCTTATAATTAGACAAAAAAAGTTTGGCCAATTATCTAGTAATGGCATAATAAGACCTATTATTTCAAATATAGGCGGGATTACTGTAGGTTTAATAAAACCCACTTTTTTTGGATTATATATAAGCCAAATTCTGGGTCAGATTATTATCACTATTTTTAATTTTAGAAAGTCAAGGCTTAACTTAATCAAACTACCTAAAAACAATTTAAAGAATGTGTTAAATAAGTATAAAAAGTTTGCATTTATTAACTCGCCATTAGAATTTATAAACACATATTCTCTCCAATTGCCTGTTTTATTGATAACCTTTTATTTTGGAGCAGGAACTGTTGGTATATATATGGTAGCGGAGCGACTTTTAAATACTCCATTAAATATAATTGGGCAATCATTTCAAAAAGTTTACTATAAAGAAGCTTCAGATGCTTATCAGAAAAATAAGGATGAGCTGTTAATTACTTATAAAAACACTGTGAAGAAGCTAGCTATAATTGGTGTTTTTCCTTTGTTAACCGTTCTTCTAACAGCACAAGTAGCAGTGAAACTTGTGTTAGGGGATGAATGGATAGAAGCAGGGGTGTTTATGCAGATATTAATGGTCGGTTACTATTTTAGACTAATTAATGCCCCGGTTAGTATCACCTTCTCCATAATTAAAAGACAAGAGATAGGGTTAATTCTAGTTATTGTTTCCTTGTGTGTAAGGTGGGGTTCTATGGTTTTATTTAGTCAATCAATTTATTCAATACTAACGGCCTTAATGGTATCTTCAGCTCTTTTTTATTTTATTTATACTTTATTTATTTTTTATTTTATTAAAAGGGATAACAATAGTTGAATAGACAATATATATATTAAAATAAGTTGTTGCTTTTTGGCGGCTAGAAAAATGCTCATTATAGGAGCAATTATATTATTTCTAAATATTTTCATGAAAAAAGCAGCTAAATAATTAATTTTTTTTTATTATGGAGAAAAAAATCATTTAGAGGTGTTAATTTTGAAAACTGTATTTATAATAATAAAAATGATTAGACAAGTGAAAATTAAAGCATACCAAGGGCGAGAAACCATCTATAATAAAATATTGAAAAACTATATGCAAATTGGTTATAACACCATAATCAAACAAGGTGTTAAATTTTCGAATTCTAATAATATCGTTATAGGAAGCGAGTGTATAATCGGTAATAATACTATACTTTTTTCGGAAATAAATGAAGGTACGTTATTAATAGGAAACAATGTACAAGTGAATAGTAATGTACATTTGGATTATAGTGGTGGATTGAGAATTGGTTGTAATACATTAATCTCTGAAGGAGTAATGGTTTTTACTCACAGTCATGGATACAATCCCAGGTCCAAGCCGATTCCTAAACCAACAAGTATTGGGGAAGGGGTTTGGATAGGAGCTAAAGCAATATTAATGGATGGATTAAATGTAGGTGATGGGGCAATAATAGCTTCTGGCTCTGTTGTAACAAAAGACGTTTCAGCTCATTCAATCGTTGGAGGAAATCCAGCAAAATTAATAAAAAAGATAAAAAAAGATTAGGACAGCTTGTCTTTAATATAGGTTGTATAAGGCGTCAAGCTAACGTTCGGGCATCACGTATACGCCCTATAATGTTTGCAATGCCGATTTAAATAAGAATAAGATTGATTCTATTTAAATGAAAATGGAGGAATTTGCATGAACAATATAACTTATAATGTGGTATTTTTTATGCTGAACAAAAGGGGACTCTTCAAGTGTTAAATTTCAGGAAGTGTATTGGAAAAATTTAATTGCGTTTTACGCTTCTGCGTATAGAACAAATCCCAATTCTGTTTTAATACTTTTTTCAAATTCAGAACCTTCACATTCTGAATGGAAAAATTTACTTGATAAAATTGGTGTTAATATTGTTAATATTAAGTACGAATACAAGCCACCAAAAGGTCACTAGCGAAGATGGGTGCCTGTCAGAGCGACCGAGCCTAGGTCGTAACATATAGCGGGTGGAGTTCCCGCCGAGTAAGGGCTAGCCACCCACTCGTAGCGAGTTTTGGAGGATGGGAGGTAACTCCTATCTTTAAGCGTAAACAGTTAGATAGTGGGCCGTAAACTACGGTTGAAGGGATTGAGCCTCGAAATACCAAATGAGAGGGCAGATGTTGTTGACAGTCCAGAATGCAATACTTTAACAAGCGATATGGCGAGTATGTTAAAGCCTCTCCGGGGTCGGTGACCATGGCACGCTAGACATTGATATGTTACGGCAACTCGGGAGATCCTATCGGTCTTCTTACGAGAAGTAAGGAGTATGGTGTACAAGCGATACAAAGTGAGGAAGCCAAATGCCTGATAGGAAGTCGGAGGGAGACATAGTACCAAAGATACCAGGTAACTCTGGTGGAGGGAAGGTACTCCCCCTATTATCATCTTACTAGGGAAACATTATCTACACACAGAGGTAGGGAATAATAATGGAAACAAAACTACTAAGAATAGCAGAATTAGCAAAATCTCAACCAAAATTGAAATTCACATCGTTGGCTCACTTGTTAAATGAGGAATCACTAAAGCAATGTCATCATGAACTTCCTGGAAATAAAGCTACAGGTGTATTAGGTGTTACTAAAGAGTCATATAGTGAAAATCTAGATGAAAACATTAAGAATCTAGTACAAAGGATGAAAACTTTAAGCTATCGACCTGAACCGGTTCGACGAACCTATATCGATAAACCAGGTTCAAAGAAGAAACGTCCATTGGGAATCCCGGAACACGAAGATAAGATTGTTCAAAAGGGATTAGCTAAGATTCTTAATACAATCTATGAGAATGATTTTCTAGACTGTTCGTTTGGCTTTAGACCTAAAAGAAATTGTCATGATGCTTTAAAGATTCTTAATGTTTACATTGAACAAAGATACACAAATTACATCGTAGATGTAGATATTAAAGGTTTCTTTGACAATGTAGATCATAACTGGATGATGAAATTCTTAGAGCATCGAATTAAAGATCCTAGTATTTTGAGAATTATAGCTAGATTCTTAAAAGCTGGCTACATGGAGGAAGCAAAGCGTTATAAAGGAGAATTCGGCACTCCCCAGGGTGGTGTAGCTTCTCCGATTCTTGCGAATGTCTATCTTCATTATGTTTTGGATTTATGGTTTGAGCATAAAGTGCGAAAAGAATGTAAAGGGCAAGCGTACATCGTACGCTATGCAGATGACTTTGTATGTTGTTTTCAAAACCAACAAGATGCGTATAAGTTCTACGGTGACCTTAAACAAAGGTTAAGGAAATTTAATCTTGAGATAGCGGAAAACAAGACTAGTATCATTCCATTTGGTAAATATGCAGAAGAAAATTGTAAAAGAAAGGGAATGAAGAAACCACCTACTTTTAATTTTCTGGGTTTTACTCATTATTGTAGTAAGAGCCAAAATGGGAAATTCCGTGTAAAAAGAAAAACCGATAGAAAGAAAATGAGAGCGAAGCTACGCAAAACAAAATTGTGGTTAAAAGAAAACAGAACTAAAGGTGCCGACTTTATTATGGATAGAATTCGAAGATCACTTATAGGCTACTACAACTATTATTGTATTACTGATAATTCACCAACGGTGGATTTATTTCGTGATTGCATTAGAAGGCTACTCTATAAGTGGTTAAACCGAAGAAGCCAAAAGAAGTCCTTTAATTGGACGAAATTCGTACTTTTTCTAAAGAAATTTCCACTTCCAAGACCAAGTGTGAAAGTAAGTATCTATGAGTTGAGAGACCATATTACGTATATTCTGTGAAGGGTAATAGGTAGAGCCGTGTGCAGGAAAACTGCACGCACGGTTCTGAGAGGGGGGGCGGAACACAATCTGCCTAGGGCAGAGAGGTTCCCTCCTACTCGACCTTCCCGAAGTTTGTCATAATGTGTCGAATGGGCCTGGGATATTGGTGTTAGGTACTGGTTTGTTGTCTGTGTAGTACATTTGTTGTGGATTGGGGTCAGTGATATTAACTCCATCGAGTGACACGATGAGGGATTTGTCTGCCCAGATGGATACGTTATTCTTCTTGTTATTCACAATTAAGGTATACTCGTGAAAGGCGGAACTATATTTAATGATTTTACGTGGTCACTGTGACTTATAACAAATCATTGCACCATACGTGACTGATATTTCAACATCACCTCGCTAATATCCGGCAACGTTGCTGATATTGCTGGGGTACTACTGGTTACGGATTGAGCCCGTTTTTCAAACCAGCTTGGAACAACGTCTTTTTTACCAGTCCAAGCTGCCTTTTTCTGTTTCTTTTGCGATTTGTGTTGCGTACGAAAAGCAATTCGCTCCTGTCTAGCTGCCTCCACAGTCGTAATTCCTTGTTTCAGCCACATTTCCAAGATGTACTTCACATATCCCCAGTGTTCCTTTCCTTGATCCAATGCCCTTTTCATCGCTTCAATGACCAGTTCATCACCAAGCTTCGCGATCCAATTCGATAACTCGTTTTGCATGTAAGCACGGATTTCGCCATAATTGTCACGATAAAACGCGTGGGCGTCTGTTGTTGTTATCTTTTTTTCTTTTTCTATCTCTTTTTCTTTAATTAATGGGTCCGGTTTGTGGTCAAAGTTGCCGTCTACTTTGTGGTCCAGATTGTCGTCCGTATTGGATTCCGGATTGTCAACCCCGCTGTGGTCCATCATCGCATACAGGCTGATCATCTGATAAATTGGTGCTTGTCTGCCTCGTTGAGATTCAAAAGTGATGTATCCTTTTTCTACTAGCTCCGTTCGTGCACGCTTGAATGTGCTTTCTGTCAGATTCGCTTTATAGCAAAGCACGGATTGCGCGACGGTGAATGTTTCTTGCCAGCACGTTTTATTGTTCATATGCATGAGCGAGTGCCATAAATTGCTAGCAGGTAGCGAAAGTGGATTGATTTCAATTTGGTGGTAAAATGCGTTGATTTCTTTAATATAGTTCATTTGGGAACTTCCTTTCTAATATCGGGGATTTTTTCGTAGGATCACTAACCGTTCTAAACAGCTGAAGAGAAATGATAAATACACGTCGCAGTGCGGTGCATTTGTTTTTCCAGTAGATAATAGGATTCTTTCATATCAAGAAATTGATCAGATTGGAAAACAATCGAAGCTTGATAGTTGGAGTTGGACAGCGGGCGAATCACGCGGATGCGGCTAACGTGGGAGTAGAAGATCCAAGTGCAGTCAAACTGATTTGGCGACTGTGTCGGAAACGCATAAATGCCAGAAGAAACACTAATCGGAATCGGAACTTTCTTTTTCGAACCAAGCAAATGCATAACCGCAGCTCGCCGTCCATCATAGCTAGCACCATACTGTAAGCACGCTTGTTTGATCAGCTGCAGAGGTGTTTTTCTGATGTACAGGGTTCTTTCTCTTTCGTAAATGATCGTGTCATAGTTGATGTCACGGGCTGGCAGTATGGCCATGGTGGATGGATTGATCATGTAGTTGGGGCGAATTTCGGGCATGTGGTGGGACAACTCCTTTGTTTGGGGATGGTGGTGAGAAGTATTCGGTGTGGTTAATAGAGAATAGGTATGAGAATCTCGTGGGGCAAATGACAAGGGGGAGCAGGCAGGTGTGTTATGGAGATCTATGCAGATTTGTCTGGCGTTTTCTTATCTATCTAGTTGCTCATCGAAATTATTGTGCCCATCATTGATCGATGCATGGAAATCTTGTACGTCAATTTTTAATGCCAAGATCAATCTATTAATAGTAGCATGATACGTATCCGTTTCAGAACGCTCAATTCTAGAAAGGGTTTCATAACTAATACCAGCTTGGAATGCAGCTTCTTCCATCGTCATGCCACACTGCTTCCGAGCTTTCCGGATGTATTTACCAACTCTACGCACAAACACGTGATTATCCAAAGCAATCTCCCTCTCACCAACAATTATCTAACTAGCGAGATAGATGCACCATGTCACATCTGACACATTTAGGTAATTTCTATTAAAAGTATGGGTGGTAGGGTTGGTTTTTGCCACAGGCTATTGGTGGTGTGGTAATTGATTCATGGAATAGAGCTGCAATCTCTAACTTAGGCAGAAGAATACCTCTGAAGCTGTCGGTATTACCTATAGACATCAGGATCATTGGTTGTAAATACTAGCATCATAATGGGTTACTATACAGGGATTTTGTGGAAGTCAGAATTGAGTTACATAATATAATAAAATCGGGAAATGACAGGGACAAGTGGTAATCATTTTAAAGGATCCACACTGTGACCCCTGATGGGCTTGCGATACTAGATATTTTATGTGTCAGTTTAAATAAAAGGGCACTGTTATTTATTTTCTGTAAATGTTCACTATAATCAACAAATGAGCGATACAAATAATGTCAGTATGTGGTAAACTTAATCTAC